>NZ_JBFBAD010000063.1:0-64932 GCF_040682075.1 Actinoplanes sp. NPDC051411
CTCTCCCCGCCGCCGCGGGCCCGCGGCCCGGCCCCCCCCCCCCCCCCCCCGGTCGGGGAGATTCAACGACGCCGGAAGGCGCGGTTCATCGGCGCCCGCCGGGCGCCGCGCTTTCGGCCGTACGCGCTGAGCAGCGCGACACGCGCACTGAACGTCCTGCGGGTTCGCCCGCGAAACAGGCGCACGGCCTAGCTGCGCCGGAACGCGTACGACCGGCCGCCCGACGCGCCGGTTGCTCGTCCCGCGTGGTCGCGTTCGGAGCGCTGCCGGGCCGCCTGACGACTGTCGGTGGCGCCGTGG
The DNA here is from genome assembly GCF_040682075.1 of Actinoplanes sp. NPDC051411. NCBI lineage: Bacteria > Bacillati > Actinomycetota > Actinomycetes > Micromonosporales > Micromonosporaceae > Actinoplanes > Actinoplanes sp. NPDC051411. Next base: position 301 of record NZ_JBFBAD010000063.1, read on the forward strand.
TGAGCAGGCGCCTTGTCGCTCTCGGGGCCGGGAAGGGCCACCGGCGCCGACGACAGGCCGGCGGCCAGTTCCTGCCGGGCCAGATCGTCCGGATCCACATGGACGGAAAAACTCATGAGTCGACCTCCTGATCATGAGGAAGGAACGCTCGACGGGCGCAGCTGAAGGGGCCCGGAGCGCAGAGAACGCCGAATGAAGAATCAGGCGTAAAGGAGGATCATGCCGAGCAACCTACTCCCGGCCGTGGGCGGCACGCGACCGATTTATTGCGCCACTTCGGCCCGGCCGGCGTCGATCACGGCGAGCGCGGCCGGATAGTCGCGCAGCTGGCCGCGTACGAGAAGAAGCCCGGCCCGCAACGCGGCCGGCGGCACGCCCCGGGCCGCCAGCACCTCGCGGGTCCAGGCGACGAAGTCGGTGAAGATCTTCGCCTCGCTGACGTAGAGGGCGGCGGCGAGGAAGTCGACGATGTGGCCCATGTCTTCGGCCGTCGCGTCGAGCTGCCGCTGGTCATAGTGGCGGACCGCCGGATAGTCGGCGGCCAGGCGGCCCATCGCGGTGCCGATCAGCGCGGGCCGGTGGCGCACCACGTAGGTGTATTCGTCGTCGCCCAGGAACGCCGAGATCTGCGGGTCGCGCATCGGCGGCGGCCAGTCGGCGGCCAGGCGCTCGACCGCCTCCTCGGCCCCGGCCGCCCACGCGTCGGCGCCCAGGTGCTGGGCGTAGCGGCCGCCCGGACCGAAGCCGCGCCCGCCCGCGATGACCGGGATCCCGGCCGACCGGCAGGCCGTGATCGCCGCGTGGGCCCGGGGGAGACGCGTGGCGAGCATGCAGCTCAGCGCCACCGCGTCGGGACCGGTCTGGTGCAGGTGGGTGACCAGGTGCGGGCCGGGCACGCTGGCGCCCAGGAAGTCGGTGCGCCAGCCGTCGAGCCGCAGCATCTCGGCCAGGATGCGGACCGGCAGGGCGTGCCACTCGCCGTCGACACAGGCGATCGTCACCCGGCCGCGGGTCGGCCGGGCCGTGGTGCGCGCCGCGATCGCCGAGACCACCCGTTCGCTGACCGCGGTGGCGGCGTGCTCGCGGGCGATCGACCACTCGTCGGCCGCCCACAGCGCGCCGACCTGGGCCTGCGCGCCGCCGATCAGGTCGACCAGGATGCGCTGCGGCGGCACGCCGTCGTCGAGCAGCCCGAGCACCATCTCGATCGCGGCGTATTCGTCGCCGTCACCGATCAGCTCGAGGAAGTCGGTCTGTGTCGTCGTCGCGGTCATGCGCGCTGCCGGGCGCGGCGCGGTTCGATCGCCCACCGGGAGGCGTTGCGGGCACCGCCGCCGCGCAGGGTCAGGGCGGTGCGGGCCGGCGCGCGCACGGCCAGCATCGCGATGTCGTCACCGGTGCCGCCGTGCACCCAGTCGGAGACCAGCTGCCGGAGCCGCTCGACGGTGACCGCGGCCGGCATGCCGGCGCAGGTGGACAGCGCGTCGTGCAGGCGGGGCTCGCCCCACATCTCGGTGCCGCTCGGGCCGCCCCGGGCCTCGGTGAGACCGTCGCTGTAGAGCAGGCAGAGCTCGCCCGGCCCCAGCTCGACATCGGCCGGCCGCACCACCGTGCGCTCGACCGCGCCGATCAGTGTGCCGCTGACCGGGGCCTCCTCGACCCGGCCGTCGAGCCGCAGCACCAGGGGAGCCGGGTGGCCGCCGGTGGCCAGCGTGAGGCGCAGCCGGCCGTGCTCGATCCGCCGCACGGATCCGACCACCAGGGTCACGAACCGGTGCTGGCGCCCGGCCTGCAGCAGCGCCTGGTTGAGCACCTTGAGCATGCGCTCGGGCCGGGTCTCGACCAGCCGCAGCGCGCGCAGGGTCTGCCGCACCTTGCCGGTGAGCACCGCCGCCTCGGGCCCGGTGCCGCACACGTCGCCGAGTGCGATCATCGTGTCGGGGCAGGTCGCGGTCGCGGTGAACACGTCGTAGAAGTCGCCGCCGACCCGCAGCGCCTCGCGGGCCGCCTGGTAGGACCCGGCCAGCTCGAGGCCCTCGGGCTGAGGCAGCTCGGGCGGGAGCAGGTCGGCCTGGAGCACCGCGGCGGTGTCGACCTGTTCGCGGTAGAGCGCGGCGGCCGACAGCGCGGCCCCGGCGCGGGCGGCGAAGATGCGGGCGAGCATCTCGTCTTCCGGGCCGAAGGTGCCGTGGCGGGCCAGCACCAGGGCGCCGGCCGGCTCGGCGTTGCCCGGCAGGGGCGTGACCAGCAGCGCGCCGATCGGCCCGAATCCCGCCGGGAGCAGCCAGTCGGGGGCCTGCGCGGCGTCGAGCCAGCGGCTGGGGACCGGCGGGAAGCCGCCGAGCGCCTCGATCAGGCCGGGCACCTCGGTGAGCAGCCGCTCGGGCCGGGTTTCCTCCTCGATCGTGCCGCCGCCGGTCAGGCGGACCCACATGTTCTGCCGCTTGTGGGAGGGCAGGACCAGCACGGCCGCGTCGGCCAGGTTGCCGACCGCCAGTTCGGCGGTCGTGCGCAGGCAGCGGCCCAGGTGCAGGGAGGCGGCCAGGCGCCGGCCGGCCTCGGCCAGGAACGCCGTGCGCGCCCGCTCGGCCTCCAGCGCGCCGGCCCGCAGGATCTCCTCGGTGCGGTCGCGCAGGAACCAGCCGTAGTGGCCGGAGCCCAACTCGCGCCGCTCGCCGACCAGGTGACGACCGGCGTGCTCGAGGGTGACATGGTCGTCGTCGCCGGGCGCCCAGGGCTCGACCGTGGTCAGCTCCGGCATCAGGCGGGCGGCGGCGCGGTTGACCAGCACGATGTGGTCGTCGGCCGCGTCACACAGCACCACCGCCTCGGTGGTGGCGTCGAGCGCGGCCCGCAGCAGGGCCGGCACGGGTTCGTCGTGGAGCGGTCGGCCGGTCTGCACCGGCAGTTTCGCCACCAATGGTCCCTCCCGTCTCTCCCCGCCTTAACGATCTTTATCCCCACCAGCGTAGTGGGTTCAGCGGTAAGACGACCGGCTCAGGACCGGCTTCACCCGTCGATGTCGACCACGATCGGGGCGTGGTCGGAGGGGCCCTTGCCCTTGCGCGCCTCGCGGTCCACCACGGCATCTGTCACCTTGGCGGCGACGTCCGGGGTGGCGTAGACGAGGTCGATGCGCATGCCTTTGTTCATGTGGAACATGCCGGCGCGGTAATCCCAATAGGTGAACGGGTGGTCGCCCTTGAGGGGACGCCCGACCACGTCCTGGAGCCCGGCCGCCCGGATCGCGGCCAGCGCCGCACGCTCGGGCGGGGTCACGTGGGTCGAGCCGACGAAGACCGACGGGTCCCACACGTCGTCGTCGGTCGGGGCCACGTTGTAGTCGCCGGCCACGACCAGCGGCCCCCGGGCGATCTCCGGGACCAGGGCGTCGCGCAGCGCCGCCAGCCAGCTCAACTTGTAGGTGTAGTGGGGGTCGTCGGGGGTGCGGCCGTTGGGCACGTAGACCGAGCGGAACCGGATGCCGCCGCAGGTCGCCGCGATCGCCCTCGCCTCGGGATCGGGATAGCCGGGTTCACCCGGGAACCCCTTCTCGACGTCGTCGAGGCCGATCCGGGACAGCAGCGCGACGCCGTTCCACCGGCCGGTGCCGTACGCCGCGGTCTCGTAGCCCAGTCCGGACACCTCGCCGGACGGGAAGCCGTCGGCCGCCACCTTGGTCTCCTGCAGGCACAGCACGTCGGGCTTGGTGGCGTCGAGCCACTCCAGCAGGCGGGGCAGGCGGGCCTTGACCGAGTTGACGTTCCAGGTCGCGAAGCGCATCCGCCCAGCTTGCCAGCTTTCAGCCGCGACGGCTCGCGGCGATGAGCGCGGTGCTCAGGCCCAGCGTCAGGACCATAAGCAATGCGGCCATCCGAACCCCCTGCGGTGATCTTCGTTACTCCCGAGTAGGTGGAGATGCTATGTCGGTTCCGGGCGGCCCGCCAGAGCGGCGGTACCACTGGCATGCCAATGGACCGCGAACTCGGTCGCCGGAACGGCCGGCCCCCACAGCCAGCCCTGACCGTTCGTCACCCCGACGGCGGCCAGCGAATCCCGCTGCAACCGGGTCTCCACACCCTCGGCGATCACGCTCAGCCCCATCGCGGTGCTCATCGCCACCACCGCCCGTACGATCTCCTCGTCCTCCGCGTCGGCACCCAGGCCGGTCACGAACGAGCGGTCGATCTTGACGCCGGTGACCGGGAACCGGCGCAGATAGCCGAGCGCCGAGAAGCCGGTGCCGAAGTCGTCGATCAGCAGCTTCACGCCCATCTCGCGCAGCTCGTAGAGGACCCGTCCGGTGACCGACGAGCCGTCGACCATCACCGACTCGGTCATCTCCAGCGCCACCACCGGGGCCGGTACGCCGAACTCGACCAGCTCCGACGCCACGACCAGCGGCATCTCCGGCTCGCTGAACTGCTGGGCCGACACGTTGATCGACAGGTAGAAGTCGTCGGCCACGGTCCCGTCCCTGCGCCACACCCCGAGCTGGCGCAGCGCCTCGCGCCGCACCCAGGTGCCGAGGGTGCCGATCAGCCCGGCCGACTCGGCGACCGGGATGAACACGCTCGGCGGAATCTGGCCGCGCTCCGGGTGCAGCCAGCGGACCAGGGCCTCGGCGCCAAGCGGCTCACCGGTCGAGAGCCGCACGATCGGCTGGTACGCGACGTACAGCTGACCCTCGGCCAGCGCCTGGCGCAACGCGACCTCGAGCTCGATCCGCGCCCGCACCTCGTCGTGCATCGAGGTGTCGAAGATCGTGGAGCGGCCGGGGCCCTCGGCCTTGGCCCGGTACATCGCCGTGTCGGCGTCCCGCATCAGCGCCTCGGCGGTCAGCGCCGCGCTGCCGCCGTCGTCCTTCGCGTGCGAGATCCCGATCGACGCGGTGATCGGGATCTCGGTGTCGCGGACCGGGAACGGCCGCGCGAAGCAGCCCCGGATCTCGTCGGCCAGGCTCAGCGCCTCGTTCCGGCCGCCGGCGTAGGCGAGCAGGAACTCGTCGCCGCCCACCCGGGCGACCGGCACCGACTCGGGCATCGTGGCGCGCAGCCGCCGGGCCGCCTCGATCACGATCTGGTCGCCGGTGTCGTGGCCCCACGAGTCGTTGACCCACTTGAAGCCGTCCAGGTCGAGCAGGAACACCCAGACCTCGCCCCGGCCCAGCCGCCGCTCGATCTCGGCCGAGATGGCCCGCCGGTTGGGCAGGCCGGTGAGGGGATCGTGCCGGGCCTGGTGCTCGGCCGCCCGCTGGGCGCTGGCCTGGGCCCGTACGGCCGAGATCGCTCGCACCAGCAGCGTGGTCACGATCAGCACCCCGCCGGTCGCGATGATCCAGCGGTGGGCCGGCGTGCCGCCGGTGACCAGCAACAACGCGAACGGCGCGGCCAGCGCCGGCACCAGCAGCATCACCCGGCGCACCGACCACGCCTGCACCGGCGGCCGGGCGGCGTGGCTGAGCTCGACCGCCGACGGGTGCAGCGCGGTCACGCCCATCAGCGTGTAGCCGATCAGGAACGGCACGTTCAGCATCGGCGAGCCGTAGATCTGGCCCTGCAGGCCGACGATCGCGTACGCGGTGTCACCGATGGTCACGAAGATCAGCGCGCCGATGAACGAGAGCAGGCTGACCGGCCAGGTCCGGGCCGTGAAGGTGAGGTTGATCATCAGCAGCAGGACCGTGATGTCGCAGAGCGGGTAGAGCCCGGCCATGAACGACTCGGCGGCGGGCCGGTCGTGGATCGCGGCGGCCGGCTCGGCCAGGATCAGGAAGCTGAACAGGGCGCCGCCCAGCCAGACGATCAGGGCGTCGAGCACCGCGTGCCGGTCGAGGCTGCGCCGGCAGCGCAGCAGCACGGCGATGAACACGCAGAGCAGAAGGTAGGCCGGGATCGTGATCGCGTCGGCGATCAGCGGCAGCGGCATCGCCAGGTCGGTCACGACCGGGCGGACCATCACCCCGACCAGGAACAACAGGGCGACCACACCGATCAGCCGCCACGCGCCGGGCGGCCGGGCACCGTGCCGGCGCGGGCCCCAGAAGCACGCCCAGACCGTGCCGATGCCGGTGACGGCCAGGCACGCGTCGGAGACGATCACGCTCACATTGAGCGTGTAGAGCACGGACGCGAGCAGGCCGACCACGGCAAACGTCCGCCAGGCCCAGCGCCCCAACCCGGCCTCCCGATTTCTGTCGACATCCAACAGATCGGTACGAGAGGTCGACGACTGAGCAATCTATCCCGCGAGGGCGCTGGACGACTTGCTGGATGTCCGCCGGGCGGGCACCGCCGGCCCGTGCACGAAGACGGTCGGGCAGGCGCCCTGCCGCAGCAGATGCCGGGCGACCGAGCCGAGCATCGCCGCCCCGCTGGTGCCCCGGGGGCCGAGCACCAGGATGCGGGCCCGGGACGAGGCGCGCACCAGCGCCGGACCGGGCACCCCGCTGAGCAGGCGGCCGCGGGCGCGGCGCAGCTCGGGGACGGCGGCCATCGCGGCGGCCAGGATCGCCCGGCCCTCGTCCTCGGCCCGGTAGCCGGCCCGGCTGACCACGTGCACCGCGTCGACGCCGATCCCGCGCCGCCGCGCCTCGAGCGCGGCCAGCCGCAGCCCCTGCACCGACCAGGGCGAACCGTCGACCGCGGCGACCACCGGACCGGACGGCGGCCGGGGTCCGCGGGCCACCACGACCGGGCAGAACGCCCGGGCCACGATCTGGACGAGCGCCGCCGAGTCGGGCACCGTGTTTCCCACCACCACCAGCTCGGCGGTGCGGCTGAGCTGGATCAGAACGCGATCGGGCGGCCCGTCGACCAGTTGCGGGTCCACCCGCACGCCGGGTGTGGAACGCTGGGCGGTGGCGGCCGCCTCGTCCAGCAGTTGCTCGGCGGCCAGCCGGCTGTCACTCTCAGCGGCCCAGGTGAACGCATGCACTATTCGCAGAAGGCGCCCGCGCGAGACGGCTTCGCGCGCGCCGAGCCGCACGGCGGCCAGGCCGGCCGCGGTGCCGTCGACACCTACCACCACCGGGGACGTAGTCGGGATTCGCAACGGTCACACCTCCGCTGTCACTCCACCCATCATTGTCTATCTCCGGCGGGCAATCCTGGTGATCAATCCCTCAGCCGGAGGCCACCTGATGACCCATTCAGGTTGAGGGTTTACGGTGAACTTCACATTCCATGGGACATCTGCCGGTGAAGTGAGGGAAATACATGACGGATGTCAAGCTCGACCACCCTGGTGGCCAGTTGTCCATGCCGGTACGCGAGGCGGTCGAGGGTCCGGGCGGCATCGACGTCAGTGCGCTTCTGAAGGAGACCGGCTTCGTCACCCTCGATCAGGGTTTCGTCAACACGGCCTCCACCACGTCGTCGATCACCTACATCGACGGCGACGCCGGCATTCTGCGTTACCGCGGCTACCCGATCGAGCAGCTGGCCGAGAAGTCGTCGTTCCTCGAGGTGTCGTACCTCCTGCTCAACGACGCGCTTCCGACGCCGCAGCAGCTGCGCGACTTCGCCGACAAGATCCGGGTGCACACGCTCCTGCAGGAGGAGATGCGCACCTTCTTCTCCGGCTTCCCCCGCGACGCGCACCCGATGGCCGTGCTCTCCTCCGCGGTCACCGCGCTGTCGACCTTCTACCAGGACACGCTCGACCCGCTCGACCCCGAGCAGGTGGAGATCTCGGCGATCCGGCTCATGGCGAAGCTTCCGACCATCGCGGCGTACGCCTACAAGAAGTCCATCGGCCACCCGCTGCCGTACCCGGACAACTCGCTCGACTACGTCGAGAACTTCCTGCGCATGACCTTCGGCCTGCCGACGGTGCAGTACGACGTCGACCCCAAGATCGCGAAGATCCTGGACATGCTGTTCATCCTGCACGCCGACCACGAGCAGAACTGCTCCACGTCGTCCGTGCGGCTGGTCGGCTCGGCCCAGGCCAACCTCTTCGCCTCGATCTCGGCCGGCATCAACGCGCTCTCCGGCCCGCTGCACGGCGGGGCCAACGCGGCCGTCCTGGAGATGCTCGAGCAGATCCACACGTCCGGCGACGACGTCAACTCCTTCGTCACGCGAGTGAAGAACAAGGAGAAGGGCGTCAAGCTGATGGGCTTCGGCCACCGGGTCTACAAGAACTACGACCCGCGCGCCGCCATCGTCAAGAAGGCCGCCCAGGACGTGCTCAACACCCTCGACAAGCCCGACCCGCTGCTCGAGATCGCGTTCCAGCTCGAGGAGATCGCGCTCAAGGACGACTATTTCGTCTCGCGCAAGCTCTACCCGAACGTCGATTTCTACACCGGCCTCATCTACAAGGCGCTGGGCTTCCCGACCAAGATGTTCACGGTCCTGTTCGCCATCGGCCGCCTGCCCGGCTGGATCGCCCAGTGGTCCGAGATGATGACCGATCCGGCCACCAAGATCGGCCGCCCCCGCCAGCTCTACACGGGCGCGCCCGAGCGCGATTTCACCGCGATCACCGAGCGCTGATTTCCCGCACTCCCGCCAAGAACGCCAAGAACGCCCCGTCGCTTTCCTCGCGGCGGGGCGCTTCCTTTTTCCTGCGGATGGCCTCGCGTTTGGTCCTGCCCTCGGTTATGCGGCGGTCGATGTAAGCCCGGGTTCGGATGTCCCAGCGCAGTCGGGCCAGGACGATGATGTAGAACGCGGAGTTGGCGCTGCGTTTTTTCCAGACGACATCTCGATAGGGCTGACTGCGCACAACGCGGCGAAAGATGCCTCACTGCTGAGTCGTCGTGGGTTGTCGCCGGCGGCCAGGAGAAGAGCTGCCGCGGTGTCGGGCCCAACGCCGGGTCGTTGCAGGAGCTCGGGCGTGTGAGCGGATATGGCGTCGGAGATGCGCGGTTCAGATCGTCGACCTCGCGAGTGAGTTCGATGAACCGGCGAGCCAGCAGACGCAGGGTGTATGCCGCAGCCGACGTGGGATCGTCGGTGGTGTCAGGGGTCGAGGTCGGCGCACGGGCGAACCAGCTCGGGCAGGCTGAGTCCGGTCCTCGACTCACGCGGGTTCGGGTCGACGCCGACGGCTTTGAGCTGGTTGATCGCCTGGGTCCGGGCTTTGACAGCGGAGTTTTTGGCCAGCTTGAACAGGCGGATCCGTTCGACATGGCCGTCGCTGGTCTTCGCGATGGCGGTGGCTCGCCCGGACAGAACCGCTCGGCCTGCGGTCTCCGCGTCGATCGCGTCGGTTTTGCCGCGTCGGCGACGGTTGGCCTGGTCGGGCTGGCTGACCTCGATCACTGTCAGCCCTGCAGACAGCAGATGTCGAGTTAGCCGAGCAATGCCTGACAACCCTCGGCGGTAGTCCGGAACTGCCGGCTTTCCAGCAGAGCGCCGTGGACGCTCGGGCGGCCTGCGTAAATGGTTGCGCCCGTCAGGTCGTCGCGCGCGGGGCGTGGAGCCACTCCAGCAGGTCGGGCGGGGCCAGGCCGGCCGCCTTCGCCTGGTAGCGGGCGACCTCCTCGGCCGTGAACACCTCGCGCGCGCCCGGGGTGCCGCGCCGGAAGAACGCCGTGCTGTCGCGGAACGGCCCGTGCCCGGAGCCCGGCACCAGGTGGCCGGCGCGGTCGCGCATCTGGTCGAAGCCGGCCGCCGCGACCAGGCCCGGCCACTGCGCCTCGGGCACGGCGATGCCGAGCCGCCAGGCCAGATAGCGCATCTGCGCCTCGAGCCCCACCACCAGGTCGTCGTAGTGGACGAGCAGCACGTTGGGCCAGAACCGCCGGCTCCAGGCGTCGGTGAGGTGCCACATCGCGGCCGGCAGCGACTCGGGAAAGGCGGTGTCGCCGTCGAGCCAGCGGGCCAGGTCGTCGTGGGGCGACCCGCTCGGCGAAGGCGGGCCGTCGGCCATGTTTTCCAGGTGGTGCTGCAGCGAGACGAACATGTCGAGCGGATGCCGCGCGCTCACGACGTACGTCACGTAGGGGTAGTAGGGCAGGCCGTCGAGCGGGGTGTGCGTCTTGATGAACCGGCGGTGCGGCTGGGCGGCCAGTTGGGCATAGAGCATCCCCGGCGGCATGACCAGGTGGTCGAGCCAGGGCGAGAGGTGCCAGAGCGGGGCCGGCAACTCGGGCCGCTGGAAGATCAGCAGCGCGCAGATCATCTGGAGCCAGGTCGTGCCGGTGCGCCGCCGGGTGCTGATCACGATGTCGCCGGGGCGGAACGGGAAACTCAGCCAGCGCGCGCTGTCCTCCTCACGGGAGCGGTAGCGGACCGGCGTCGGGGACACGGCCCGAAACAGTAGCAGAATTCATTGATCAACACCGTCCACTGTATACCGCGATAAAGCCCGATAGCGGGTCGAATACGGATCGTTGATCGACCTCGACCAGGTGTTCTAGAGTGACCGTCAGCCGGGCCGGTGGCCCGGTGAACGGGGGAAACACATGGTCAGTGACGCAGAAATTCGTGCTGCTGATAAAACGGAAATCGCGGCCACGATCGCTTCCGTCGGCAGCGCATTTCCACCCGATTCCTATTCGCAGGACGAGGTCGGTGCTCTGCTCGGCCTGCGCCATCGGGCGGTCCGCAAACTACTCGGCGCGCCCCACATCCGCAAACGCCACCTTTATCTCCCCCCGCCCGACCCGATCACCGGCCGCGTTCCCGACGAGTCGCCGGCCCAGCTGCAGGCCAAGTTCCGGCGCGGCGCCCTCGAGATCGGCGGCCAGGCGATCGAGAAGGCGCTGAGCGGGGCCGGGCTCACCGCGGCCGACGTCGACCACCTGGTCTGCGTCACCTCGACCGGCTTCCTGGTGCCCGGCCTCAGCTCGCTGTTCTCCCGCGAGCTGGGCTTCTCGGCCCGGCTGCTCCGGTCCGACATCGTCGGCATGGGCTGCAACGCCGGGCTCAACGGGATGAACCCGCTGGTCCAGTGGGTGCGCACGCATCCCGGCCGGGTCGGGCTGCTGGTCTGCTGCGAGATCAACTCGGCGATGTACGTCGTCGACAACACCCCGCGCACCGGCATCGTGAACAGCCTCTTCGGAGACGGGGCGGCGTCCGCCGTACTCGTCGCCGGCGGTGACCGGGCCGCCGGGCCGGAACCGAGGGTCCTCGATTTCGAGAGTTTCTGCCTGCCCGATCAATGGGCGGCAATGCGGTTCGACTGGGACGCCGGAGCCGGCAAATGGAGTTTCTTTCTCGACCGAGCGATTCCCTATGTGATCGGTTTCAACGTCCGCGAACCGCTGAGCCGGCTGCTCGAACGCAATGGGCTCGGCTTCGGCGCGATCCGGCACTGGGTGTTCCACACCGGCGGCGGGGCGGTCATCGACTCGGTCAAGGTCAGCCTCGGGCTCGAGGAACGCGACGTGCGGCACACCCGGTCGGTGCTGCGCGACTACGGCAACATTTCCAGCGGGAGCTTCCTGGTCAGCCTGGAACGGCTGATGGCCGAGGGAAGCGCCTCGCCGGGAGACCACGGCGTGCTGGTGACGATGGGTCCGGGCGCGCAGATCGAGACGGCACTGATCCAGTTCTAGGAGTCAGCACATGGCCGACACTCTGAATCGCACATCACCGATCACCGGCACCGTTCTTCCGCAGGGCCGTCCCTATTGGATCGTCGACGGGAAGGCCTACGACTTCACCGAGTGGCTCAAAATCCACCCGGGCGGCTCGAACTGGTTCGGGCCCAGCATGGGCCGCGACATCAGCGCGGTCGTACACACCTATCATCGCGACCCGGCCAAACTGCAGAAATTTCTGGCCCGCTACGAGATCGAGGGCTTCACCGAGAAGGACATCCTGCCCAAGCTCGGGGTGCCCCCGTTCCTGCTCGACCCCGATTTCGACGCGACGAAAGACCTGCCCCGCCTCGACTTCCGCGACCAGGGCAGCCTTCTGGCCGCCATCCGGACGGCGGTCAACGCCCGCTTCTCGAAAAAGGACCTCCGACGGTACGACCGTGGCTTCGACCTGGTCACCTGGCTGCTCGTCGGCGCGCACCTGGCCACGCTGGTCCTGCTGCTGACCGGAGTGATCCCGGCCTGGGCGTTCGTGGTGCTGCAGGTCGTCACCCGCACCTCGCTGGCCGGGGCCGGGCACTACCACCTGCACCGACGCTGGCGTGACCAGAAGAAATACGCGCTGCCGCCGCTCGGCAAGGCCCTGTTCGACGTCAACTACGTCGGGACGAGCCTGATCGGCACCGACGGGCACGTGCTGCTGCACCACCCGTACATGGGCTCGGGCGCCGACGTGAAGAAGACGTTCTTCGACGGCATGCTGCGGCTCCACCCGGTCCTGCGGGTCCCCGGCTACACACTGCACAAGTTCGGCATCTGCCTGAGCGGCCTGTCGTTGCGGGCCCGCGAGCTGGCCCGGTTCGAGGCGCCCAAACAGGGCAAGGCCCCGCTGCGGATCGACTTCTGGATCGTCCGGGCACTGCTGCTGGCCGAGTTCGTGGCCTGCCTGGCCACCGGGCACATCCTGGCCTGGGCGGTGCAGTTCGTGATCACGCTGTGGTTCAACACCTTCCTGGTGGTGGCCAGCCACGACTTCGAAGACGAGAAGTCCGAGGAGGAAGAGCTGGCCGTCATTCCCGAGCGGTGGCGCGACGACTGGGCGGCCCGGCAGATCTGCCTCAGCTACGACCTGACCGTGGTCGGCAACCGGTGGATCGACCTCTGGCTGAGCGCCGGCCTCTCGCCGCACCGCGTCCACCACGTGCTGCCCTACCAAGGCTCCGGGTTCGCCAACCTGGCCACCGAGAAGACGGTGCGGGCGGTGTGCGAGGAGAACGGCATCGTCTGGGAACGCCCCCGCAACCTGCTCTTCAACCGCTTCCCGGCCGTCATCCGGCACTACCTGTTCTGCCCGGTGAAGGCGCTCCCGCGTCCCCCGTCCGGGCCGCCGCCGGCCGGCGGGCCGCCGCTGCCGGGCCGCTTCCCGGCCGGCCCCATGCCGCCGGTCCAGGTCCGCGGAGTGCGCGGCCAGCTGGGGGAGTTCCTCACGTACGCCTGGGACGGCGTGCGAGGCTTCGGCGTGTGATCTTCTCCCCCTACCCCGGCCGCGTGCTCATCCTCGCCCGCACCGGCGACGGCACCCTGGCCGGGATTTATGCCCTGACCGGCCGCAGCGAGTCCTCCCGCCGGCGCCAGATCATCCAGCTGTCGCCGGCCGAGCTGCGGGTCGCCCCGCTGGACGATCACGACCATGACAGCCTGCGGCACTACACGGCGGCCCTGAGCGACGAACAGTGGACCGTCTTCGGCAACGGGGAACAGGTGGGAACCGTCTTCGACCGCCTCTTCGCCGGGGCGCCGCCGGCGGTCGCCCTCGACGACCTGTCCTACGAGCCCGACCCGCCCCTGCACACACCCCGGATCACGGCGGTGGTCTCCCGCTCGTCGGGGACGGTGTGGCTGGGCGCCGCCCGGAGGCCGGACGGGTTGCGGTCCACCGCGGACGTCACGGTCACGACCGTACGGGAAATGGCCGTGAGCGACGCGCTCACCCTGACCACCTATGACTCGGACGGCTCGTCGGTGGCCGTCGCCGCGACGGTCGACGAGTTCACCACCCCGGCCGCCACGCCTGACGACCTGCTGGACGAGGTCTGGTCGTCGCTCGACCCGGCCTACCGCGTGGCCGCCGCCCTCCTGTCGCCGATGAGCGGCGCCGGCGCGACCCTCCGGCACGCCTGAATCGGGCGCCCAGCGAGGCGGTCGACGACGACGCCCGCCTCGGCTCCGCCGCCCGACTGGGTGTGGCTCGGCCGGCTCCCGGTTACCGCGGTCACCGGCCGCGGTTCCTCGGGGTGGGCCTGGCTGCCCGCCCACATCGCGGCCCGGCGGCGGTGGGATCGGGTGACCGGCGAGGGCACGATCAGTGCCGCGCCGGTGGCCGGCCTGCGCAACCTCACCTCGCTGGGGCTTCGCTTCTCGGGGCCGCCCGGCGTCCTGACCGACGCCTTCGCGCTGAGCTCGCTGCCGCTGGCCCACCTCACGCTGATCGGCGCCTACGGCCTCGACACCCTGCCCGAACTGCCCGCGCTGACCGCCGACGGCGTGCGCCGCACCACGGCCGGCGCCATCCGGGCCCGCTACCGGCGCGGCGATGTTCACCTGACGATCCGGGGCGCCAAGGACGACAGCTGGCTGGCCACCAACCTCGCCAACCCGTTCCGCGACTGGGCCGACGACGACCCGAGCTTCGGCACGGCCGCCTGACGTCTTCTTCGATCGGGCCGAACGAGCCGGCGTCTCCGCCGATCAGGCGGACGAGTGGTTCGACGAATGGCGGGAGTTCTGAAGCACCTCCTCGACGTGTCGCCGCGCGGCCTCCTGCGGGGTCGTGCCGGCGGCCTCGGCGGACCGCAGGACGGTGGTCAGCGTGGCGCCGATGCCGCGGACCCGTTCGAGGGCCCGGGCCGGCGTCTCGTGCCGGAGCTCGACCGCGGTGGCATAGATGATGCCGCCGGCGCTGACGATGGCGTCCGGTGCCCAGATGATGCCGCGGGCGTGGAGCAGGTCGGCGGTCGCCGGGGCGTCGAGCTGGTTGTTGGCCGGGCCGGCGACCGCGCGGCAGCGGAGGGCGGCCACCGACCGCGGGGTGAGCAGGCCGCCCAGCGCGGCCGGGATCAGCACGTCGACGTCGGCGGTCAGGCATTCCTCCGGGGTGACCCAGGTCCCGCGCCTTTTGCTGTCGTCGACGTCGCTCGTGATGACGGTCGCGCCGGCGTCGGTGAGCATCCGCCACACGTGGCTTCCGACCCGGCCCAGGCCGAGGAGGGCGAAACTGCTGGTCGACAGATCACCGCCCAGGACCTCACCGCACAGGGACTGGAGGGCGGAGATCACACCCCGGGCGGTGGGTTCGGAGGAATCGCCGCTGCCGCCGGCTTCCGGCGGGCGGCAGAAGACGTACGGCGTACGCTCGGCGATCGTGACCATGTCGTCGGGGCCGGTGCCCACGTCGGGGCCGGTCGCGTAGACGCCGTCCAGCCCGGCGATCACGTCGCCGACGTCGAGCAGCAGGTCGTGGCGGTCCCACCGCGTACCGCCGGAAAGCGCGACCACCGTCTTGCCGCCGCCGTGCCGGAGGCCGGCGAGCGCGCACTTCGACGTCATCGCCTCGGAGAGCCGCAGCGCGTCGCCGAGCCCGTCCCGCCAGTCCGGGTACTCCTTGATCCGGCAGCCGCCGATCGCCTGCCCGAGCGCGGTCGAGTGCACCGCGACGATGACCGGCAGGCCCGTCCGGGGGCCGCGCTTGATGACTACTTGTTCGTGCTCCATGCCCGGACGCTATCCAGTCGTCCGGCCATGTGCCGGTGATGCCGAACGCCATTCGGTCGATGTGCCAGAATTCCGCCCGTGGACGAACTTGATTCGGCGATCATCCGGCATCTGCAGTCGGACGCCCGGCAGACCAACCGCGACCTGGCCCGCGCCCTCGGCATCGCGCCGTCGACCTGCCTGGAGCGCGTCCGGGCGCTGCGCGAGCGCGGCGTCATCACCGGCTACCACGCCGAGGTCAGTCTGCCCGCGCTCAACCGGGGCGTGCAGGCGCTGCTCCACGTGCAGGTGCGCCCGCTGAGCCGCACGGTCATCGAGAGCTTCAAGGCGTACGCGATGACCCTGCCCGAGGTCCTG
Organism: Actinoplanes sp. NPDC051411; assembly: GCF_040682075.1. Lineage (NCBI taxonomy): Bacteria > Bacillati > Actinomycetota > Actinomycetes > Micromonosporales > Micromonosporaceae > Actinoplanes > Actinoplanes sp. NPDC051411. The sequence goes on from NZ_JBFBAD010000063.1 coordinate 15,929, forward strand.
TCCGTCTTCGTCGTGACGGGCGGCGACGACTTCCTGATCCACGTGGCCGTCCCCAGCGTCGACGGCCTGCACGCCTTCCTGATGGACAAGTTCAGCGCCCGGCGGGAGATCGTCGGCTTCCGCAGCTCGGTCATCTACGAGCACGCCCGCAAGCCGGAACTGGAACCGCTCGACCTCTGAGAGGGCTCGTCGGGTGAGGTTTCCGGGAGGGTTTCATAGTCCCGGGGACATTGGTGGAGGTTTTCCCGCTGGGGCAGCCAGCGCCGGGCGAAGCCGGTGCCGGCGACGGTGCGGGCTTGGCGCCGGGCGGTCGGCCGGTTCTCGATCAGGGCCGAGCGGGCGTCGGACAGGTCGCCGGGCATCGCCTTGAACCGCGCGACGACGAATCGACGCACCTCCCTTTGAGGTCAGGGGAGTTTCGCGAGCCAGTCCACGATGGGCTGGGCGCTGTCCTCGGTTGCCAGCCGGGCGGCGATCGCGGCGGCCCGGGCGGCGTAGTGCGGGTTGGTGGTGGCGGCGCGCAGGGCTGAGGCGAGCCGGTCGGCGGTCAGGGACGAGAGCGGCAGCGGGCCCGGCGCGGTGCCCAGCTCCGTCAGGCGGCGGGCCCAGAAGGGCTGGTCGGCGAGCACTGGTACGGGCACGGCGGGCACCCCGGCGCGCAGGCCGGCCGCGGTGGTGCCGGCCCCGGCATGGTGGACGACGGCCGCGACCTGGGGGAAGAGCCAGTCGTGGGGGAGTTCGCCGACGGTGATGACGTCGTCGTCGGAACCTACGTCGAGGCCCGACCAGCCGGCCTGGACGACCGCGCGTACGCCGGCCCGGCGGATCGCGGTCAGGACCGGAGCCGCCAGGCGGCCGCCGTGGCCGGGGGCCATGCTGCCGAAGCCGACGAACACCGGGCGCGGGCCGGCGGCGAGGAAGTCGACCAGGCCGGCCGGCGGGCTCCAGCCGGGCGGGCGGGCCGGCCACCAGTAGCCGGTCACCCGCAGCGGCGCGGGCCAGTCGGCCGGGCGGGGGACGACGGCTTGGCTGAAGCCGTGGAAGGTCGGGTAGCGGGACTGCTGCCCGGCCTGAAGCGCGCGCATCGAGGCCGGTGGCAGGCCCAGGTCGCCTCGGAGGGCGCGGATCGGGCCGGCGTAGATCGGCCGGGCCGCCAGGTCGACCAGGTGGCCCAGGGCGAGGTTGGCCCACGGCCCGAACGAGCGGCCGCCGACCAGCACCGAGCCGAACTCCCGGGTCGGGTGGATCGGCTGCGGGAACACGCCGGCGCCGGGCACGTCGAAGGCGTCGGCGATCTGATAGCCCAGCGGCGCGACGAGCGTGCTCAGGAGAACGGCCTCCGGGCGTACGGCCGCGAAGGCGCCGGTCATGCCGGCGCCGAGCGAACTCACCAGGGGTCCCGCGATTTTCCGGAGGCGGGCCAGCGCCCGCGGACCGGTGCCGGAACCGACACCGTCCTGACCCCGGGCGCTCGGCAGAATCTCTCGCATGTCGCCCGGGATCGGATGGAACCCCAGGCCGGTGGCCGCGATCGCGGCCCGGAACGGCTCGTGCGTGGCCACGGTGACCTCGTGACCGGCGTCGCGCAGGCGACCGCCGAGGCCGGTGTAGGGAGCCACGTCGCCCATCGAGCCCGAGGTCACGATGAGCACTCGCACGCCGCCCATTCTTGCACCGTGCCTCCCGGGTTATATAACCTGTGCGGCATGGACGCCCTGACCGCGCTGGCCGAGCCGACCCGCCGGCGCATCGCCGACGAACTGCGGGTGCGCGAGTGCAGCGTGACCGACCTGGTCACCGTGCTCGGCATGAGCCAGCCCGCGATCAGCAAGCATCTGCGGGTGCTGCGCGAGGCCGGGGTCGTCTCCGCGCGGGTGCGGGCCCAGCGGCGCATCTATCGCCTCGAGCCGGGCCCGTTCCGCGAGCTGGACGCGTGGCTCGCCCCCTACCGGCAGCTCTGGGAGCGGCATCTGACCGCTCTGCGGGAGCATCTCGACGCTAAGGATGAGCATGGATCTTGAAGATGTGACCCTCGACGGCTGGACCCTGATCTTCGTGCGGGAGCTGCGGCAGGCGCCGGAGGCGGTGTGGGCCGCGCTGACCTCGCCCGGCGAGCTCGACCAGTGGGCGCCGTTCAGCGCGTCCCGCGACCTGGGCTCGCCCGGCGAAGCGGTGCTGGTGCTGGTCGACGGTCCCGACACCACCGACATCCCGGCCATCGTGCTCCGGGCCGACCGGCCGGCGCTGCTCGAATACACCTGGGGCGACGACCGTCTGCGGTGGGAACTGGAGCCGTCGGGCGACGGCACCCGGCTCACGCTGCGCCATGCGCTGGCCAAGCCCGACACCGATGCCATGGTCGCGGCCGGCTGGCACCTCTGCCTCGACGTGCTGCGCCATCTGCTCGACGGCGAGCCGGTCGGCGTGATCCGCGGCCGCGACGCGATGGAGCACGGCTGGGAGGAGCTGCGCGAGGGCTATGCGGCCAAGCTGAGCCGCTAAGGTCGGGGCTCATGACAGTTCGTGGCCTGCAGCGGGTGATCGTTTCGGTGGCCGACCTCGATCCGGCGCTGAGGCTCTATCGGGACGCGCTCGGCTTCACCGAGAAATACCGCACCGGCGAGGCCGTCATGCTCGGCTCGGCGACCGGCGGCTTCGAGCTGTTGCTCCACCGGCGCCCGCCGACCCCGGGCCTGGCCGGCGTGTCGGTGTCCTACCTGGTCGACGACGTCGACGCGGTGACGGCGGCGGCCCAGACGGCGGGCGCGACCGTGGTCGACGCCCCGGCCGACCAGCCGTGGCGGGAGCGCCAGGCGGTTCTCACCGACGTCGACGGCCACGTCTTCTGCCTGGTGGCGCCGACCGCTCGTGGGTGAGGCCGGCGTCCGCGCCGGTCAACTAGGGTTGTCCCGTGCCTCCGACCCATCGCCTCCGCGGGCGCGTCGCCTGGCTCGTCGGCCGGGCCTCGCTGCAGGCCCAGCGGCTGATCCAGGAGCGGCTCGCGGGGCACGAACTGCGCAAGCAGCACTACGGCGTGCTGGCCTCGCTGGCCGAACGGGGGCCGGCGTCGCAGGGCCCGCTGGCCGACCGGCTCTGCCTCGACCGCAGCGACCTCGTCACCGTGCTCGACGAGCTCGAGGCGCGGCACCTGGTCGTGCGCACGGCCGACCCGACCGACCGGCGGCGCAAGATCGTGGAACTCACCGAGACCGGTGAGCACCTGCTCGCCGGGCTCGACGAGCTGGTGTTCGCCGCCGACGAGGAGCTCCTGGCCGCCCTGAGCGCCGACGAGCGGGCGACGCTGGTGCGGCTGCTCCAGCGCATCCTCCCGCCCGGCGGCTGACTTCGAGCCGGGCCCAGGTGGGTAAGCGAGAAGGCGACCGGGCGGTGCGTCCGGCGAGATGACCGAGGGGAATGCGGCATGGACGTCGTGATCGGCATCGACACCGGGACGACCGCGACCAAGGCGATCGCGGCCGGGATCGACGGAGTGCTGCGGGCGCACACCAGCGTCTACTACCCGCTCGCGGTGCCGGCGCCCGGGCGGGCTGAGCTCGACGCCGGCGCCCTGCAGGACGCCGCCCGCAAGGCGCTGGCCGACGTCGCGGCGCAGTGCGCTTCCCGGGGCGACCGGGTGATCGCGGTCAGCCTGAGCGCCTTCCTGCACGCGCTGGTGCCGATGGACCCCGGCGGGAAGCCCCTCGGGCCGCTGGTCACCTGGGCCGACAGCCGGGCGGGCAAGCAGTGCGAGGACATCGTCGCCTCGGGCCGGGCCAAGGGCCTGCACGCCCGCACCGGCACACCGGTGCACCCGATGGCGCCGCTGAGCAAGCTCGCCTGGTGGAGGGAGAACGACCCGGACACGCTGCGGGAGACGCCGCGCTGGGGTGGGGTCAAGGAACTGGTGCTGGCCGCGCTGGCCGACGAGCCGTACCAGGTCGACCTGTCGCTGGCCTCGGGCATGGGCCTCTACGACATTCATCGCCGGCGGTGGGACGAGGAGGCCCTCGAGATCGCCGGCGTACGGCAGTCGCAGCTCGGCGCGGTCGTGCCGACCACCTCCCGGCTGCGCCTGCGCGGCGACGTCGCGGCGGCGGCCGGGCTGCCGGCCGGCACTCCGCTGATCATCGGGGCGGCGGACGGCCCGCTGGCCAACCTCGGCGTGGGCGCGACCCCGGCCGGGGTGGCGGCGGTGTCGCTGGGCACCAGCGGGGCGCTGCGGACGATCGTCGACCGGCCGACGGCCGACGAGGCCGGGCGGCTGTTCTGCTACGCGCTGACCGAGGACCGGTGGGCGATCGGAGGGGCGGTCAACAACGCCGGGTCCGTGGTGCGGTGGGCCGGGGAGAGCTTCGCCGGCGGGTTCGAACGGCCGGGCGCCGAGGGCGAGGACGCCGACGAACGCGACGCGGCCCTGCTCATGGAGGCCCAGGGCGCGCCGCCCGGAAGCGAGGGCCTGCTCTGCCTGCCCTACCTGCTGGGCGAGCGGGCACCCTGGTGGCGGCCCGGGCTGCGCGGGGCGTACCTCGGGCTGCGGCGCGAGCACGGCCGGGCCCATCTCGTACGGGCGGCGGTCGAAGGGGTCTGCCAGCAGATGGCGCTGGTGCGCGACTCGTTCGCGGCCGAAGGGTTCGAGGTCCGCGAGGTGCGGGCGACCGGGGGAGCGGTCGCGTCCGAGCTCTGGGTCGGGGTGCTCGCGGCGGCGCTCGACCTGCCGGTCGCGGTGGCCGTCACCCCCGAGGGCACGGCGATGGGCGCCTGCCTGCTCGGCCTGCACGCCCTCGGCGAACTGCCCGACCTCGACCACGCGGCGGCCCTCGTCGCGATCGGCGAGCCGACCCGGCCCGACCCGGACAACGCCGCGCTCTACCGCCGGCTGCGCCCCCTGGTCGAGAAGTCGGCCCTGGCCATGATCGAGACCGTGCAGGAGCTCGACCGGCTCGCCCCGCCGGCCCTGCCGACGACCGACAAGGGACTCGGCTGAGGCGGCTCAGGTTCGTGCCGTCAGGCGTGCTTCGACGGCGGGTCGAGAGCCCACTGGACGGTGACGGTCACCGCCAGCTGCTGCCGGCCCGGCTCGATCGGAAACCGTGAGTCCATCGCGGCCAGGCCGTGCTGCCCGCCCGGTCCCCCGTCGGCGGGCGACGACTCGCTCACGGTGAGGACCCGGCCGAGCGGCCGGCCCGCCTCACGGGCATACAGTTCGGCCTTCTGCCGGGCATCGGCGAACGCGCTCCTGCGCGCCTCGGCGAGCAGCGCGGCATCGTTTTCGACCGCGAACGACACGCCGTTCAGCCGCGCCGCGTCACCTCCGGCGGCGATGGCGGCCGACATGACCTCCCCGGCGCGCCGCAGGTCGCGGATCTTCACGCTGAGCCCCTGATTCACGGTGTAGCCGACAATCGCCTGGTCGTCGTTCACCTTCGAAACGATGCTGAAGTTCGACGTCTGCAGGTCGGCGGTCGCAATTCCGGCCCGGACGAGCGCGTCGTGCATCCGGGTGGCCGCGACACCGGCGCCCTCCAGAGCCTGGGCGACCGTGGCCGCGGTGGCCTCGACGGCGAAGTCGGCGGTGAGCGTGTCGGGAGTGGCGGACACCTCCCCGGTCCCGGTGACCAGCACGCTTTCCCGGAACTGATCGGCGGCGGAGGCGAACGCCGGACGGCCGCCGAGCGACCAGGGAGACAGCAGGACGAGCGATGCCAGCACGACGAGTACGGGCGTCGTGGCACGTGACCGGATCATTTCCCACCTTCGAGGCTCTGTTTCGGCCTATTCAAGGCGGCCCGGCTTCCGGCCGGTGCCGTTTCGCCCACATATGAACCGTCCGAGCGAACGGTCAGCCGGCGACGTGGCCGGCCGTTTCGGACCGGTTGCGGCGGCCACGCCGACCGGTTCGCGCGGCGCGGGCACGGAGTAGCGCGGACGGTCGCCGGCACCGGGCTGTGTCGCACCTAGTCGAGTAAGTCCTAACGGTGGTCAGTGGTCGTAGGCGATCAATGACCTGGTCAGGGGCTGTCCGGTGGTGCGGTTGTGCCAGATCGCGGCGGTTAGGGCGAGGATGCGTTGGGCGATGCGGGCGGTGACGCCTTCGATGGTGCGGCCGCCGTGGAGTTCGAGGTCGAGTTGGCCTTTCAAGGTGTCGTTACCGACTCGATCAGTTGGCGGACGGGTTTGAGTAGGTGCCGGGCGGGGTGTGGGGTCCGGTTGCGGTAGGACGGGCGCAGTAGTTGGATCCCGTGGTCGGCGAGCCACCGGTCGAGGTCGGCGGAGACGTAGCCTTTGTCCGCGATGATCAGCTGGCCTGGGCGGGCAGCGAGCAGTCCCGGGGTCGTGTTCCAGCGTGGCGGTCAGGACGTGGCGTTCGTCTTCCTTCGGGGTTGCCAGTGACCAGATGATCGGCCGGCCGGACGAGGTGCAGATCAGATGCAGCCGCAATCCCCAGAAGAAGCGGGAGTGTGAGGCGCAGTAGCCGTAGCCGGCCCAGCCGGCCGGCTCGGAGCGTTTCGCGGTGGGCCTCGACCGGCCGCATTCGACCGGGGTGGAGTCGGTGACCCAGACGTCGTCGAACCACAGGTCGGCGTCGGCAGCGACGAGCCGGACAGCTCGTTTCAACGGTGGCACGGCGGCCTTCAACCGTTTGTTGTAGCCCGATTGGCCCGGCAGATAGGGGAACGCGCCCGGGCAGGTGCCGGGGCAGGAATCGTAGCCAGCGGGCCTCGGAACGGACTCCGAGCAGGGCTTGAGCAACGGCCATGGTCAGCAGTTCGGCGTCGCAGAGTCGCGGTGCCGGCCGGTGCGGCGAGGCCGTCCGAGCCAGTCGTCGATCTTCACATAAAGTGCGGTGAGAAGGGTGTTGAGGTCTGTCGTACACGTGACAAGTACATGCCTAGGTCGTCGTTAGGACTTACTCGTCTAGTCCGCGTGCCCCGCGAGACAGTGACCGGCTCGCCGGGCGCGCCCACCGTAACGTGGGGTCTGGGGGCCGCCCCCAGGTGAGCGCAGCGCTGTATGTCACGGTCCGCCGCGTTGACGACGGGGGCGCCGGTGGGAAAGCATGGCGGCGAGCGGTAGCGGAGGAACCCGGTGCGAGTCCGGGGCGGTCCCGCCACTGTGACCGGGGAGCTGACCCGCAGGTTTGCCACGGCCGACTGGACGGCCGGAAGGCGGTGGGGTGGCGGCGATCCGGGAGTCAGGAGACTCCGGCCGCTCGGTTGTGCTCAGCGCGCGGGCGTGGACACCCGCGCAGGAGGGAACTACGTGACAACGCCGTACCCGTTCTCGGCCGTGGTCGGGCTCGATGACCTACGCCTCGCCCTGCTGCTCACCGCGGTGTCGCCCGCGGTCGGCGGTGTGCTCGTGCGGGGGGAGAAGGGCACCGCCAAGAGCACCGTCGTGCGGGCCGTGGCCAATCTGCTGCCCGACGTGGCGGTCGTCCGCGGCTGCCGGTTCGCCTGCGATCCGGCCGCGCCCGACCCGCAGTGCCCGGACGGGCCGCACGAGGCGGGTGCGCCCGGGGTCCACCGGCCGGCGGCGCTGGTCGAACTGCCGGTCGGGGCGACCGAGGACCGGGTGGTGGGCACGCTCGACATTCAGCGCGCGCTGGCCGACGGGGTCAAGGCGTACGAGCCGGGCCTGCTCGCCGCCGCGCACCGGGGTGTGCTCTATGTCGACGAGGTCAACCTGCTGCCCGACCACCTGGTCGACCTGCTGCTCGACGCGGCGGCGATGGGCCGGGCGCACGTCGAGCGGGACGGGGTGTCGGTCAAGCACGCGGCCCGGTTCCTGCTGGTCGGCACCATGAACCCGGAGGAGGGCGAGCCGCGGCCGCAGCTGGTCGACCGGTTCGGGCTGGTGGTGACGGTGGCGGCGCCGCGCGATCCGGGGCAGCGGGCCGAGGTGGTGCGGCGGCGGCTGGCCTACGAGCTCGACCAGGACGGCTTCGCGGCGCGGTTCGGCGGCGAGGAGAAGGAGCTGGCCGCGCAGATCGTCACCGCTCAGAAGCTGCTGCCCGGGGTGAAGCTCCCCGATCGGGAGCTGGATCGGATCGCCCGGGTCTGCCTGGCCTACGGGGTGGACGGGATGCGGGCCGACATCGTGGTGGCGCGGTGCGCGGTGGCGCTGGCGGCCTGGCACGGGCGGTCGCTGGTCACGGCGGAGGACGTGGCCGACGCGGCCCGGCTGGCGTTGCCGCACCGGCGGCGGAAGGATCCGCTCGACCCGCCGGGCACCGACGAGGAGAAGCTCGAGCAGGCGCTGAACGAGGCCGAGAACGATCTGCCGCCCGACGAGCCGGAAGGGCCGGACGGCGACGACGATCCCGACGGTGGCCCGCCACCACCACCGCCGCCACCGCCGGGCCCGAACGACGACGGCAACGGCGGCCCGCCGCCGCCCGCGAGCAACGAGCCGTCCGCGGACGCGCCGCCGGCCGACGCGCCGCTGGCCGGGGACGAATCGCCCCGGGGCGAAACTGCCCCGAGCCGGACGGCCGGAGCGGCCCCGGCAGCTCCTGGGTCCGCGTTTCGTCCGCGTACGTTATCGATCTCGCACCGCGGTGAGGGCGGGCATGCCGGCCGGCGCTCCCCGGCGTTCGCCCGGCGAGGCCGGGTGATCGGCTCCCGGGAGCCGCGCGGGAAGCTCGCCGGCGCACCCCACCTGCCCGCCACCCTGCGGGCCGCCCTGCACCGCGGCGCCCGGTCGGTGAGCCCGGCCGATCTCCGCGAGGCCGTGCACGTCGGCCGGGAGGCCAACCTGGTGCTGTTCGTGGTCGACGCCTCCGGGTCGATGGCCGCCCGCAAGCGGATGACCATCGTGAAGACCGCCGTGCTGTCGTTGCTGCGCGACGCCTACCAGCGGCGCGACCGGATCGGCATGATCACCTTCCGGGGGCACGAGGCCGAGCAGGTGCTGGCGCCGACGTCGAGTCACGAGGTCGGTGTGCTCCGGCTGGCGAGTCTGCGCACCGGTGGGCGCACCCCGCTGGCCGCGGGGTTGCGGAAAGCGGCCGCCACGATCGCCACCGAACGACGGCGGGACCCACGCCGCCGGCCACTGCTCGTGGTCGTCACCGACGGCCGGGCGACCAGCGGGCTCGACCCGGTCACGCTGGCGCCGCTGCTGACCGGCGTCGCGACCGTGGTCGTCGACTGCGAGTCGGGCCCGGTGCGGCTCGGCCTGGCCGGTCGCCTGGCCTCGGCGCTCGACGCCGATCTGATGCCGTTGGACACCCTAGAGATGCGGAGCGCTGCCTGATGCCCCAGGGCAAGGTCGAGGTCGTACCCGAGGACGGGCTGACCACCCGCCAGCGCCGCCGGCAGGCCGTCTTCGCCGTGCACACCGGCGACGGCAAGGGCAAGTCGACGGCGGCGTTCGGGATGGCGTTGCGGGCCTGGAACATGGGCTGGCCGATCGGGGTCTTCCAGTTCGTGAAGTCGGAGAAGTGGCGCGTCGGTGAGGAGGCCGCCCTCAAGAAGCTGGGCGGCGTCACCTGGCACAAGATGGGCGAGGGCTGGAGCTGGATCCAGCGGGCCGGCACCGAGCGCGACCACGCCACCGAGGCGGCCGAGGGCTGGGCCCAGATCAAGCGCGACCTGGCCGCCGAGACCTACAAGTTCTACGTGCTCGACGAGTTCACCTACCCGATGAAGTGGGGCTGGGTCGACGTCGCCGACGTCGTGGCCACGCTGGCCGCCCGTCCCGGCACCCAGCACGTGGTGATCACCGGCCGTTACGCCGCCCCCGAGTTGCTGGAGGCGGCCGACCTGGTCACCGAGATGACCAAGGTCAAGCATCCGATGGACGCCGGCCGCAAGGGCCAGCCGGGCATCGAGTGGTGAGCGCCGGCCGCGTCGTCATCGGCGCTCCCGCCTCCGGACACGGCAAGACCACGGTCGCCACCGGCCTGCTCGCGGCGTTCGCCCGGCGCGGGGTTCCGGTGGCGCCGTTCAAGGTCGGCCCCGACTACATCGACCCCGGCTATCACGCTCTCGCCGCCGGCCGCCCCGGCCGCAACCTCGACCCGGTGCTGGTCGGCGAGCACCGGATCGCACCGCTGTTCGCCCACGGTTCGCAGGGTGCCGAGCTGGCCGTCATCGAGGGTGTGATGGGGCTCTACGACGGGCGGACGGGCGCGGGGGAGGCCGGCTCGACGGCCCAGGTCGCGGGCCTGCTCGAGGCTCCGGTCATCCTCGTCGTCGACGCGGCCGCCCAGGGCCGTTCGGTGGCCGCGCTGGTGCACGGCTTCCGCAGTTTCGGCAGCGTCCGGCTGGCCGGGGTCATTCTCAACCGGGTCGGCTCGGACCGTCACGAGCAGATCCTGCGCGACGCCTGCGAGGAGGTCGGCACCCCCGTGCTCGGTGCCCTCCGCCGCGCCGACGCGGTCGCCGCCCCCTCCCGGCATCTCGGCCTGGTGCCCGCCGCCGAACGCCGCGCCGAGGCCCAGGCCTCCGTCGACGCCCTGGCCACGCTGGTCGCCGCCGCGGTCGACCTCGACCAGGTCGCGGCGATCGCCCGGTCGGCGCCGCCGCTGGCGGCTTCGCCCTGGAGCCCGGCGGCGGAAGATCCGGTGCCGGGCCGTCCGACGATTGCGCTGGCCGGGGGTCCGGCTTTCAGCTTCTCGTACGCCGAGACGGCCGAGCTCCTCTCCGGCGCGGGCGCCACGGTCGTGACCGTCGACCCGTTGCGCGACGAGAGGCTCCCGGCCGGCACCCGGGCGCTGGTCGTCGGCGGCGGGTTCCCCGAGGTGTACGCCGCGGAGTTGTCGGCCAACGAGCCGCTGCGCCGGGCGGTCGCCGGGCTGGCGGCGGCCGGCGGCGCGATCGCGGCCGAGTGCGCCGGTCTGCTGTGGCTGTGCCGCACCCTGGACGACGCCCCGATGTGCGGAGTGCTCGACGCGGACGCGGCCATGACCCCGTCGCTGACCCTGGGCTATCGCGATGCCGTCGCGCTGAGCGACAGCCCGCTGGCCCCGGCCGGCACCCGGGTGACCGGCCACGAGTTCCACCGCACGACGGTCCATCCCCGTTCGGGAGTGCTGCTGTCGCCGGCCGGGGGTGCCGCCTGGCAGTGGCGCGGCGCCGACCCGGAGGGTTTCGCCTCGGAGAACGTGCACGCCTCCTATCTGCACCTGCACTGGGCGGCCGATCCGGGGCTGGCCCGCCGGCTGGTGGCCGCGGCCGCCGCGGTCTGACCGGCGTCACTGCCAGGTCGGGTCGTCGAGCGTGCTCTCGGTCAGCATGGTGGCCACGTACTGGCATTTGCTGCCGCCGCAGTCGGGCGCATTCCAGGTGATGACGACGACGACCCGGTACATCGGCACATAGGTGGCCTGCAGAGCGGGCGATACCACGGTGCAGTCGCCGCCGGTCGACCGCTGCCAGCACAAACCCACATACCACCACCGTTGGTAGGGGGTCGAGTCGCTGGTCAGCTGGATGGTCTCCGGGGAGGTCGGCAGGCCCTGCACCGCCGATGACGCCGGCAGCGACGGGTCCTGCCACGCCGGCTGGATGCTGCCGGTGTTGAGGAAGGTGCTCGCGGCCGGCGCCTGCCATTCTCCCTGCACCCCGGCCTGCGTACGCCCCACCACCACGTTCTGGCCGGGCAGCTGGCTGACGTAGTCCATCGAGCCGGCCGCGAGCTGGGCCGCGACCTGCGTGTCGGCCTGGTGGTGCTGGGTGGTCGCCGAGCCGACGAAGAACATCGCCAGGCTGGTCATCACGGTGCCCACGATGCCGAGCGCGACCATCGTCTCGACGAGCGTGAAGCCGTCGTCGGCCCGGCGCCGGCTCACTGCTCGGTCACCCGCGCCAGGCCGGATGTGCTGACCGGCGGCACCGCGTCCCACTTCTGCAGGTAGTCGCCGGTGCACGCGGCCAGGCCGACCCAGTCGGCCTGCACCGCGCCCCCGGCCGGCAGGGGAGCCAGGCACTGACCGGCCCAGGTCCCGGTGCCCTCGATGCGGTACTTCTCGTCGTAGACGGTGGCCTTGTCGCCCCGCGCCCACCAGATGAAGTCGGCCGAGGCCGCGGCGACCGACGCCGGGCACGTCGCCATGGTCACCAGGGTCTGGCCGGTGGCCGGCGCCCTCATGCAGTTCCTGGTGATGCCGTCGGTCCGCGTCGTATAGACCAGGCCCTTGGTGCCGAAGGCGGGCAGGGTCCACACCTCGTTCCAGATCTGGCCCATGTCCAGGGCCGAGGGCGGGAGCGTCAGGGACTGCTTGCACGGGAACGCCCAGTTGTTGACTCCGCTGTAGTTGAAGTCCAGGCACTTGCCGAACTGCTTGAAGTTCACCAGCTGCCCCGAATCGGAGCCGGCCGCACCCGAACCGGCGTCGGCGGTGACGTTCCACGACTCGTAGTTGGTCGTGGTCACCCCGCAGCTGGTCTTCAGCACGATCGTCGACCCGGTCGTGTTCGGCGTGACGATGTTCCAGCAGACCGAGTTGAGCGTCGTCCCGTTGTCGGTGCCCCGGAAATTGCTGGCCGAGTCGAAGGCCCATTTCTGGGAGTTGCTGGTTACGACCCCGCAGTCCTGGAGCTTGAGGGTCTGCCCGGACGCCTCGACCGTGCCCGCCTGGGCGCACAACCCGTTCGGGTAGAGCGTCGGGTCGGCGGTCATCAGCTTGATCGTCAGGTCGGACATGTAGCCGAATTTCTGCTTGTCGACCGTGGTGCTGTCGGCGTTGGTCGCGCACACCGACATGGTCAGTGAAGTGCCGACCGCCGGCGGATAACCGGTGAGGCAGTAGTCCTGGGTGGCCGCGGGCGTGCGGTAGACCCGGATCTGGCCGCCGGGCATGTTGCCCATCGCCCGCAGCTTGAACTGGTAGGTGGCGACCAGTTTGCGCTGGTACCGGTCGCCGGTCGAGTAACCCAGGGCGACGATGTACGCCCAGTGGGGAGTCGTCGTGGCGCAGGTAGGGCCGATGCTCGCGGCCGCGTCACCGAGCTGGGTCGGGTCGCTCGCCAGATAGTGGACGGTGGTCCTGTAGTGGCCGTCCTTCGTGCTGATCGTCCCGTTCACCTGGGCCTGCTGGCCGGTGGTGCAGGGCAGCGCCGAGAGCACGCCGAGGGTGCCGGTGCTCCCGGCCGCCCGCAGCGCCCCCAGGGCACCGGCCAGGCCGCTGCGGGCGGCCAGCAACGCCGACGTACGGCCGGTCTCCCCGTTGGTGTCGGCCGCCCCGCGCACCATCGTGTTCAACGTCAGCGTCGCCAGGCCGACCCCGACGATGACTACCAGCATGGCCAGCGGCAACGACCCGTCGTCGCGGCGTCGTCGCGGCGTCCTCACGGCCGGCCCATGTCGGAGCAGACACCGGCGCTCGCGGTCGCCAGCGACGTGTTGAGGGCGGTGAACGAGAATTGCGACCGGCGGGCGAGCTGCGAGGAGCCGGCGGAGGGCCGCACGGTCACGTCGACCGTCAACCGCTGATGCGGGTAGCCGCTGGTGCTGGCCGACTGGAGCGTGAACGGCGCGGCCGGCACCAGGAACGAGGCCACGGTGGTCCAGCCGGTGGGCTGCCCGGCCGTCTGCTCCGAGCGCCGCTGCAGGAGTCCGGACGCCGCGTCCAGCCGCAGCTGGCTGCACACCGTCGTGGTGCCGGCGTCCGAGGACCACTCCACGTACCAGTCACCGGCCGAGGTCGCGGTCGCGTTCGGCTGGCTGATCGCCGTCGCGTACCGCACCGACCGGTCGAGCAGCTGGAAGGCGGTCTGCAGCTGCGTCATCTCACTCGACAACACGTCCGCCCGGTTGGTGGTGCGATACATCCCGACGATGCCCGCCGTCGCCAGAACCATGACCACGGACGTCACCGCCATCGCCACCATGAGCTCGGCCAGCGTCATACCGGCATCCCGGGAAACACTCGCCTCAGCCACCCCAAGGTCCTTCTATCGGATCGGCCCCATCCGGATGTTCGGCGATCCACGGCACTTTCTTAGACGCGGGTATCCTCGCCGGATGCTGGTCGTGGGGATCGGGGCGCGGCCCGGCGTACGGAAAAGTGAGCTGGACCAGGCGGTCGACCTGGCCCTGGCCGCGGTGAGCCGGCACCGTGACGAGGTCGCCGCCGTTGCCACGCTGGACCGGAGGGCGGCCTCGCTTCGCGAGTTCGCGGAGGACAACGGCTGGGAGCTCCTTGTTTTCACCGCCGGCGAACTGGCCGAGGAGGACGTGCCGCGGCCCAGCGGGACCGTCCTCGCCCGGGCCGGGACGCCCAGCGTCGCCGAGGCGGCCGCGCTCCGGGCGGGCACGAAGCTGATCGCGGCGAAAAGGGTTTTCCCTCGCGTCACCGTCGCGATCGCCGATAGGGTCCCGGCGTAACCTGAGCGCTCATAGACTGCCGCCGATATCACCTATCGGAGGTGCATGGTGCTCGTCCGTACCCGCGCGCTGCTGGCCGCCGCCACCCTGGCGGCCGGCGCGACCCTCATGGCCGTGGCCACGACGCAACCCGCGTCGGCCGCGACCGTCAAACGCGTCCTGTTCGACAACACCAAGGCCGAGACGGCGGGCAACGCCGACTGGATCATCAGCACGTCGCAGCCGGACCCGTTGGGCCAGAACAGCAACCCGACCTCGGAGACGTCCTGGACCGGCGCGCTCTCGTCGTGGGGCGTCGCCCTGCAACGCAGCGGACAATACAGCCTGAAGACCCTGAACTCGGGCTCGATCACCTACGGCGGCAGCGGCGCCCTCGACCTGAAGAACTTCGACGCGTTCGTGCTGCCCGAGCCGAACATCCTGCTGACCGCGGCCGAGAAGAAGGCCGTGATGACGTTCGTGCAGAACGGCGGCGGCCTGTTCCTGATCGTCGACCACACCGGCAGCGACCGGAACAACGACGGCGAGGACTCGGTCGAGGTCGGTACCGACCTGATGACCAACAACGGCGTCGACAACACCGACCCGTTCGGCTTCACGCTCGACAGCATCGACATCAGCAGCGAAAACGCGGTCGCGGCGAGCAGCAGCTCCGACCCGGTGATCAACGGCCCGTTCGGCCGGGTGACCGGCAGCATCATCCGCGACGGCAGCACCCAGACCCTGCACAAGGCCGACAACGCCAACGTCAAGGGCCTCGTGTTCCGGCCGGGCTCCAGCCCTACCGGCACGACCGGCGCGTTCTTCACCACCAGCACGTTCGGGTCCGGGCGGGTCGCGGTCTGGGGTGACAGCTCGCCGATCGACGACGGGACCGGGCAGTCGGGCAACACCCTCTACGACGGGTGGAACGACCCGGCCGGGACCGACGCGGCGCTCGCCCTCAACGGGACCGCGTGGCTGGCCGGGGGTGGGGGTGGTGGCTCGACCACTCCGCCTCCCACCGGCGGCGGCGGCGGGGGCACCTGCGGCACCGCCCAGCTGCTGTCGAACACCGGCTTCGAATCGGGCAACACCGGCTGGACGGCCTCCTCGGGCGTCATCAGCAACTCGTCGTCGGAGCCCGCGCACGCCGGCTCGTACAAGGCGTGGCTCGACGGCTACGGCACCGCGCACACCGACACGCTGTCGCAGACGGTCACCATCCCGAGCGGCTGCTCCGGGGCGACCCTGTCCTTCTGGCTGCTGGTCGACTCCGACGAGACGACCACGACGACGGCCTACGACAAGCTGACCGTGACCGCGGGCGGCACCACGATCGGCAGCTACTCCAACGTCAACAAGGGCAGCAGCTACGTGCAGCGCACCCTCTCGATCACCGGCTCCGGCAGCAAGACGGTCACCTTCACCGGCGTCGAGGGCAGCCAGCTGGCGACCGCCTTCCTCATCGACGACGTGACGCTCACGCCGCGCGCCTGATCCGGCGTTCCGGGCCGTCCAACCGGACGGCCCGGAACGAGACGGAAGATCAACCGGCCTCGGTATCGTGATGCCGTGACCGGCGGTTGATTATGGCGGGCGCTTTCCTCGGGCGTGATCGTGGCCGCGTTGGCCGTGGCCGCGTCGTGGGCGTCCATCGCGGACGACAAGGTCGGGTGGACGATCGTCTCCGCGGTGGTGGCGGCGGTCGCGGGGGCGTTCGCCCCGACGCTGGTCGATCTGTTGTGGCGACGCCCGGATTCGAGCGTCGACCTGACCGGCCCGGCCGCCCGCATCGTCGCGCAGATGAGAACTCAGCTGCTCACGAGCTCCCTGCGGGCCCGGCTGCATCGACCGCTGCCGCTGCGCGTGCGGTTCCGTACGGCGATCGGCGTCGGCGCCACGCGCACCGCTGTCACCGGGGAATCCGGTCAGTCCTGGCGGGAAGCGCCGCTGACCGGTCACGTCGGCGAGATCGCCTCGGTTCTCCGTGACCTTCCGTGGCGTCAGCTGACCGTGGTGGGCGAGCGAGGCGCCGGCAAGACAGTGCTGGCGATGAAGCTGGTCGAACAACTCCTCACGGACTGGTCGGACGGCGACCCGGTGCCGGTCCTCCTGGGCGTGTCCTCATGGAACCCGACGACCGAGTCCGTAACTGATTTCGTGGCCCGCCGTCTTGCCGACGACTTCGGTCTGCCTGATCGGGCTGCCCGGCGGCTGGCCGGAAAACAGCACGTCTCCGGTCGATGGTGGATCATGCCGGTGCTGGACGGCCTCGACGAGATCGACTCGGCCCTGCACGCCCGGGCGCTGGAACAGGTCGACGTGTTCGCGGCCGGCGACCGCCCGGTGGTGCTCACCTGCCGGATCCGCGAGTACCTCTGGGCGGAGTCCAAGGGCGGAGCGCTCGCCCGGGCCGCGGTCGTGAAGATGGAGTCGCTCCGGGTCGACGAGGTGACCGACTTCCTCGCCGAGCCTTCGGAAGCGCGCGAGCACCTCTGGAGGCCGGTCTTCGCCGCGATGCGCGCAAAGCCGGACGGGGTTCTGGCGACCACGCTGGCCTCGCCTCTGATGGCCGGCCTCGCCAAGGACACGTTCCGGTTCGGCGACCCGGGCGACCTGGTCGCCTTACCGACGGGCCGGGATATCGAGCAACGGTTGATCGACGGCTATGTCGACGTGGTATATCGCGCGCCGAATGCCGACCGGGCTCCCGGCCGTCCTCGCCGCTACCGTCCGGAAAAGGCGGTACTACGGTCTGCTGGGCGGCGCGCTGGCCGGACTGGTCGTCAACGCCTTCGGCTGGGGACTGCCGGCCGGGCTGGCCGTCGGCATTCTGTCCGAAGTGGCACCGGTCGCGGTCGCCGTCTCGTCAGCCGGTCCGCGTGGAACACTGCGGGCGAACCATCTCCTGGCGGCCGGCCTGGCGATCCGGCAGGCCGTTATCGCTGCGGCCGTTTTCGGGATGGCCGGCCTGGCGCTGTCCGGCGCTCCACTCCGCTGGGCGTTCGCCGGCATGCTGACCTTCGGCTTGGCTGGTCTCGTCGCGGGCGAGAGCACTTGGCTGCGGTTCCGAATCTGCCAACTGGGCCTGGCGGTCCGCGTCGGCCGTACTCCGGCCGCCCTTCCGGTGCGGTTGTTCGCGTTCCTCAGCGATGGAACCCACCCGGACCGGGCCACCCTCCGGGTCAACGGGGCGGCTTGGCAGTTCCGCCACGCCAACATCCAGGATCATCTTCTCCGCACCGTTCAGGTCGACCTGCTGCGCCGCCGCGCGCGTTCCCGGACGCTCGAGGCCAGTGAACAGACCGTGCAACTGCTTCGGGAACAGAGGTTGTACGACGAGGCGATCGACATGGTCGTCCGGCTCCGCGGGCCCGGCAACCAACAAGCCGAACGCGAGGTGGTCGAGCTTCTCGGCGAGCAGGGAAACGCGACCGAACTCCGGCGGCGGGCCGATGCCGGCGACGGGCAGGCCCGGCAGCGGCTGGTGCGGTTGCTGCGTGACCGGGGCGCGCTGGACGAAGCGATCGAGATGGTCCGGGAACTCGCGGAGGCCGGCAACGGCTACGCGGAACGTCAGATGGCCGATCTGCTGATCGAGACCGGTGATCTGGCGGCGGCGACCAAGGTGCTGATCCGGCGGGCCGAGCTCGGCGACGGGCAGGCGAGACAGCGACTGGCGGCGCTGGCCGATCCGGTGCCGAACCGGGCCACGCCGCGGCCGCCCGCGGGCCAGTCCGGCCGCAGATCCCGGCAGACGACGCCGCCCGCCGTCCCCGAGCTGACAACCCCGGCCGTGCCGAGACAGCCCCTACCGCCCGAAGACCTTGACGCCCGGATCGCTGACCTACGGGGCCGCTCCGACCGGGGCGATTGGCGGGTGCACGACGAACTGCTCGGCATGCTGCGCGTCAAGGGGGACGCGGCGGAACTTCGCCGACGGGCCGAGGGCGGCGATCACGACGCCCGGAAGCAGTTGTTGCATCTGCTGCGCGAGCGCGAGGATCACGCCGAACTCCGCCGCCGGTCGGACGCGGGCGACGAGTTCGCCCTGGAGCAGTTGGTGCAGCTGCGGCAGGACCAGGGAGACCTGGACGCCGCGATCGACGAGTTGCGCCGTGACGGACGGCTCGGCGTGTACGGCGCCCACTGGCTTCTCGAGTTGTTGCGCGAGCGCGGAAGCATCGATGAGCTGCGACGTCTGGCGGCGGCCGGTGACACGTACGCTCGCGAGCAGTTGGTGGGGCTGCTGCGCGACCGGGGAAATCTCGACGAGGCGGTCGCCGTCCTGCGCCGGCCGGCCGATGGCGGCGACGGCTGGGCGATCCGCGAGCTGGTCGGGCTCCTGCTCGAGCAGGGCCAGATCGACGAGGCGATCGCCGTGCTCAGCCGTCGCGCGAACGCGGGGGACGAGCACGCCCGCCATCAGGTCGAGGTGCTGCGGTTCCGGCATCGCCGGACCACCGATCAGCCGCCGGCATAGAGACAGAACGGGTGGCCGGCCGGATCCATCAGCACGCGCACGTTCCGCTGCGGCTGATGGCCGGCCACCTCGGCACCGAGCTCGACCGCGTGGGCCACCGCCGCCTCGAGGTCTTCGACCTCGAAATCCAGATGCAGCATCATCTGCTGGGCGCCGGCCCGCGGGGGCCAGACCGGTTTCTCGTACGCGGTGGCCTGCTGAAATCCCAGATAGCCGACGCCGTCCGCGGGAGCGACGATCGCGTTGTCCCCGTCGGTTTCCATCGGCCATCCCAGAAGGTCGTGATAGAAGCGCGCGAGAGCGTGAGCGTCGGGTGCGTCCAGATAGACGCCCCACCAGTCGTGTCGCTGGTCGCGCGGCGTCGACCCGTCGTCCTGGTTGCGTCCCCGCATCCCGCCTCCTTCAGCTGACGTTGTTCGATTCCCTCGGGCGAGGCTGGATTCACAGGTCGAGGCCGTAGGCCACGGTGCCGGCGGCCAGGCCGACGATCAGGTGGTCGCCGGCCGCCACGCAGGCGGTCGCCTCGTGGTGCAGGGGTACGGTCATGCGGCACTCACCGGTGCGAGGGTCCCAGAGCCGGGCGGTACGGTCCACGCCGGTCGACGCCAGCACGGCGGTCCTCCCGTCGCCGCCGGGAACCGGGCAGACCGCGGTCACCGGGCCCGCATGGCCGGCCAGCTCGAGTCGTCGCTCGCCGGTGTCCGGGTCCCAGAGCAGGACCAGACCGTCGCCGCCCGCGCTGCCGAGCAGGGTCCGGTCGCCGACCGGGACGGGGCAGATCGCGTGCAACGGACCGTGCTCGGGCTCCAGGGTGCGGAGCAAGGAACCCGATTCGGTATCACGCAAGCGGATGTGGCCGTCGGCCCCGGCCGCGGCGATCAGGCCAGGCAGTTCGCACAGCGCGGCCACCGGTCCGCCCCCGGCGGTCGCGGTCCATCGTCGACGATTCTCACCGAGCGCCCGCACCTCCACCGTCCCGTCCTCGCCGCCGACCGCCAGCATCCCGGCCTCGGCGCAGGTGGCGGTGGTGGCCCGGCCGCCGTGCACGGTGAAGGTCTGGCCCCAGCCCTGCTCCGGCGCCCAGGCGGTCAGCGAACCGTCGGCCGTGACGATGCCCAGGCAGGACGCGCCGGGCAGGCTCAACGGGACCAGGGCCCGGACCTGCCCCGGCTCGGTCCGCAGCGTGTGCCGGGCCCGTCCGGTGGCCGGATCGGCGAGCGCCACGGTGCCGTCGCCGGCGGCCGAGGCGACCAGAAGCCGGTCGCCGATCGTCACCCGGCACAGCAGGGTGACCGCGCCGCCGGCCGAGGGGACGCGTTCGGGCCGGCGGGCGCCCGCGATCCACACCGTGCGATAGGCCGGGTCGGCGCGGCGGCCGGTTCGGGTCCGGGCCACCTTCCGGCGGCGGGCGGTGTCGCGCCCGGGCGGCCGGCGGGAAGGTTGCCAGGGGGCGCCCTCGACCAGGCCGCCGTCGGCGCCCGGGCGCCAGAGCCGGCCCGGTTCGGCGCCCGCCTCCAGCGACCAGCTGCGCCCGGCCGGCCCGGCGTCGCCGTTCCGCCGGATCATCGGCGACCGCTCCGGCACGTCGTCCGCGCCACGCGTCCACCGGGGCCCCCGCGGGGACCCACCGCCCTGCGCGGGCGCGCCGCCGCCGGAAGGGCTGCCGCCGGAAGGGCTGCCGCCGGAAGGGCTGCCGCCGGAAGGGCTGCCGCCGGAAGGGCCGCCGCCGGAAAGGCCGTCGCCAGTCGAGCCGGAGCCTCCCGCCGGCGAGCCACCGCCTGCCGATGGCGATGAGCCTCGGGCCGCCCACGGGGCACGATCAGACGATCGCCCGGGGCCTGCCGATGACGTGTGGCTGGGCGATGGCGCTGGGCTCAACGACGATGCGGGGCTGGGCGATGACGCTGGGCTGGGCGATGACGCTGGGCTGGGCGATGACGCGGGGCTCGACGACGAGGCGCGGGCGCCCGATGACGCGCGCGCCTGCGACGGCACGACCGCCTCCAGCAGCGAGCGCACCCCGGAAAGCGTCCAAGCCTCCACCCCGCTCTCCACCACCGCGACCACCGCCTCCCACCGCGGCGCCCACACCCCGGCGCCCACGGCCGGCCGCTCCTCCGACGACACCGACAGCCGCACCCGGCCCCCGGCGACTTCGGCCTCGACCACGCCGTACGCCGGACCGGCCGACCACCGCTCCCCGAGCAGAGAGCCCGGGAACCGCATCAGCGCCGGCCGCGCCGGGCGCGGCGCCGGTGCGGCGAGCGCAAGCACCGCCAGTCCGCCCACGGTCCGCACCTCGGCGACCGGATGCCGCACCACCGCCCCGGCCTGCGGGAACGTCACCCACAACCCGGCCGCCCCGGAGGCGACCGAGAGTGAGGTCAGCACCCGGGACCGGTCGATGAGGACGCCGCTGCCTAACGCACGGTCATCGGTTGCGCCCCCGAAGACCGCCACTGTCCACGTTGAATCTGGCCCGGTCATCCCCCACCCCGCCGGCCCCGGGCAGCGCCGGCCCACCCCCGGCCAGGACGCCGCCCACGTCACTGTCAGTCAGAAAACTGCGCCAGCCTAAGACGCGGACGGTAACCGTGACAATCAGTGATCATGCCCTGGGGTCAAGTTGGCACATCAGGCGTCTGCGGGCCATTCGTGGACGGGCCGGTTCTCGTGCATCAGGGGCAGGTAGCGCCGCAGCATCTCGTGCAGGGCCTGCCGCCGGTCGAGGCCGTCGGCTTCCAGCGCGTGCAGGGTTCCGACCTGCCAGGACGCCCCGTTGCGGTGGGTCAGGCAGCGCTGCTCGATGATGCCGAGAAGGCGGTCGCGCTCGCCGGGGGACACGCCCCACCGGTTGAGCCCCTCGTGGGCCATCGGCAGCAGCCGCCGCAGCACCAGCTCGGTGACCGGGACGTAGCCCATGCCGGGCCAGAACACGGTCGCGTCGATGCCGTGCCGGGCGCAGGTGTGGAAGTTCTCCTCGGCCGCGCTGAAGCTCATCTGGGTCCACAGTGGGCGTTCCGCGTCGGCCATCGTGCGGATCAGGCCGTAGTAGAAGCCGGCGTTGGCCAGCGTGTCGATCACGGTCGGCCCGGCCGGGAGCACCCGGTTCTCGACCCGCAGGTGTGGCCGGTCGCGGACCACGGCGTAGATCGGCCGGTTCCAGCGGTAGACCGTGCCGTTGTGCAGCCGCAGTTCGGACAGCGCCGGCACCTCGCCGCGTTCGAGGATGTCGGCCGGGTCGTCATCGTCGCAGATCGGCAGCAGCGCCGGGAAGTAGCGGACGTTCTCCTCGAAAAGATCGAAGACCGACGTTATCCAGCGCTCACCGAACCACACCCTCGGGCGTACGCCCTGGGCCCGGATCTCCTCCGACCGCGTGTCCGTGGCCTGCTCGAAGAGCGGGATCCGCGTCTCCCGCCACAGTTCGCGCCCGAACAGCAGCGGGGAGTTGGCCCCCAACGCGACCTGCACGCCGGCGATGGTCTGGGCCGCGTTCCAGTAGGCGGCGAAGGAAGCGGGCGACACCTGCAGATGGAACTGGGTGCTGGTGCACGCCGACTCGGGTGCGATCGTGTCGGTGGTGACGGCGAGGCGGTCGACCCCGTCGATGCGGATGTCGAGGTCTTCCCCGCGGGCGGCGAAGATCTGCTCGTTGAGCACCTTGTAGCGCGGGTTGGCCGACAGCGCCTCGGCGGTCATGTGCTCGCGGCGCAACGTCGGCAGGATCCCGATCATGACCGTGTGCGCTCCGACCGTACGGGCGTGTTCCTCAGCCTTGTTGAGGCTGGCCCGCAGCGACTTCTCGAGGTCGGCGTTCTCGTCGCCGGCCAGCCGCCGCGGCGGTACGTTGATCTCGATGTTGTACTGGCCGAGTTCGGTCTGAAAGTCGGGATCGGCCAGCGCGCCCAGCACCTCGGCGTTGCGCATGGCCGGGTCGGCGGCCTCGTCGATGAGGTTGAGTTCGATCTCCATCCCGGTCAGCGGCCGTTCGAAGTCGAACCGTGACTCGCGCAGCATCGTCGCGAACACGTCCAGGCTGCGGCGGATCTTGTGCCGGTACCGCGCCCGGTCCTCACGGCTGAAGCTGGTCTGCTCGACGTCCTCGCCCACGGCACACCACCTCTTTTTTCGAACCTTCAACGTCGCACACGGCCCGGGTCGGCGCCAGCGGTCACCGAAGCGTGAGATCGCGGGCGGTACCCACTCTTTACATCGCCCACACATGCATCGAGACTTACCTATTTATGGACGCGCGAATCAAAGCCGCTTCGGCCGTGCTGATCGTGTTGGCAGCCACGACTCCGGCCTGGGGCAGAGGCAAACACCAGGACAACGGCTGGGAGACGGCCTGGGCGACGGCTCCGGCCGCCGCCGTCGCCGGCGTCGAGCAGGGGTACGCGGGTTACACCATCCGCAACGTCGTGCACCCCACCGCGGGCGGCGAGCAGGTGCGGATCCATCTGTCCAACCGGTTCGGCACCGCGCCGGTGCTGTTCGGCCACGTGACCGTCGCCCTGGCGGCCGGTCACCCCAGCGACGGGACGGCTGCGCTTCCCGTACGCGACGTGCTCTTCGACGGCCGTACCCAGTTCACCGTCCCGGCCGGAGCGGAGGCGATCAGTGACCCGGTGGCCCTGCGCGTACCGAAGGACCGTGACCTTCTGGTCACCACCTGGACCCCGCAGCCGTCCGGCACCGTGACCTACCATCCGGCCGCCATGCAGACGTCGGTCTTCAGCCGGGGTCCGCAGGACCACGCCGGCGACGTGTCGGCGGCCGCCTTCACCGACACCACGACCGTCTGGCACTACATCAGCGGCGTCGACGTCACCGGACCGCCCGGCACCGTGGTCGCGCTCGGCGACTCGATCACCGACGGCGTCGCCTCGACCCCGGGCGCCAACCACCGCTGGACCGACTATCTCGCGACCCGGCTCACCCACTCGCCGGTGCCCGACTACGCCGTCGCCAACTCGGGGATCAGCGGCAACCGGGTGCTGCTGGACAGCGGCTACCCCAACTACACGATCTTCGCGACCTCGGGCCGCTCGGCGCAGTGGCGGCTGCCGCAGGACGTGCTCGACCGGGCCGGTGTCCGCTCGGTGATCGTCTTCGAGGGGGTCAACGACATCCAGCAGGCCCCGCCGCAGCCCGATCCGCAGGCGATCATCGCCGGCCTGGCCCAGATCGCCGCCCAGGCCCGCGCCCGCGGGCTCCGCGTCGTCGGGGCGACCATCATGCCGTTCGAGGGCTGGCGGACCTGGACCCCGGCGATGGAGGCCGAGCGCCTCGCGGTCAACGACTGGATCCGCCGGTCGTTCCCGGCGGTCGCCGACTTCGATCTGGTGACCCGCGACCCGGCCGCCCCGTCCCGCATCGCCCCGGCCTTCGACAGCGGCGATCACCTGCACCCGAACGATGCAGGTGATCTGGCGATGGCGAACGCCGTGCCCTTGAACGGTCTCTAGAGCGCCAGCACCGTCAGTACCAGGCTCACGACGACCACGCCGAGGAACGCCTGGAGCAGCAGGGCCGGACCGAGGTGCGACCATCGGGTGGGGATGCGCGGGGTGAGCGGCTGCATGGTCGTCAGGTTGACCACTTGCATCAGCTTCACCGGCAGCTTCGGGTCCTTCTGGTGCTGCGTCGTGAACTGCACCAGGTCGCCCCGGTGCATCGCCGACTGGGGCAGGTGCCCGTGCATCTCGACCTCGTAGACCTGGCCCAGGTCGTCGCGCAGGCGCACCGGGGTGACCAGATATTCGGGGCCTTTCTTGAGATCCTTGAAACTGCGGCTCGGCCCGCGCATCCGGAGTAACCCGCCGACCATCCGGCCGAGCGCCGCGGTGAGGTAGACCAGGATCAACAGTGGCTGGCCGACCTTCACCTCCCGGGTGTACGAGCTCTGATAGCCGGCGAACCGGCCGGTGATGTGGGGACTGACGTGCCGGAGGATCTGCTCGCGGTACAGCTCGACGTCGTCCATGGGGGGATCACCTCCACGCCGATGGGTTCCTCAATGGTACGGACGGCGACCGCATACGCACCGTGAGTGAATACGGGAGCACGTTAGCCCCCAGGTGAGGGCGTCGTCCGCTTTTTCGCCGGCACCGCATCGTGGCCGCCCGTTCACCCGGGCGCCCCCTTAACCCCATTTCACCGTCCCGGACGCCGGATCTGCCGAAAATCGCCCGGATCAGGACCCGAGGCGGTCAGATGGAGTCGGGCCCGCGTCGCAACGCGGCCTCCGACGGGGGACGAAGGCAGGGAAAATGGCACCGACGCAGGCGTACGTCAAGCCGGACAGTGTGCTCGCACGCACCGCCCGGGAAATGCTCGACGCCCACGCGGGCGGCGCCGGCCCCAGCAACGTCATGCAAAACTGCCCGCTCTGCGGCGAACCCCTCCCCTGCTCCTCCGGCCGGGCCGCCGCCGAGGTCCTCTTCGCGGCCGGCCTGGCCGAGGCGTCAGGGCTGGTCGCCGCCTCCCGCAAAAACCTCGGCCTCGACACCGCACCGTCGGCCGGACCGGGCTCCTCACCCTCCGGCTACGTCACCCCGCCCCCGGACGAACCCACCCGGTGGCCGGGCCCATCGGACGACGACCGCCCGGCGGCCGGCAGCCCTTCCGGTACGCCCGCCCCGACCGGCCTGATGTTCGCGGGCTCCCCGATCGAGCCCGTCGAAGACGACCTCCCGCCCGTACGCGGCCTCTCCGCCCAGGAGTCCGCGCCGCTCGGTCCCGGTCCGGTGCCGCCGGACGAGTTCGCGTCGCTCCGTCCCGGTCCGGCCTCGCCGGTGCCGCCGGACGAGTTCGTGTCGCTCCGTCCCGGTCCGGCCTCGCCGGTGCCGCCGGATGAGTTCGTGTCGCTCCGTCCTGGTTCCGGCTCTGGTTCGCCGGTCACCCCGGACGAATTCGCGGCCCTGCGGCCCTCAGCGGCTCCCGGCTCGCCGGCCGGCCCGGACAGGTACGCCGGCCACCGTTCCCAGCCGGAAACGAGTGGCCTCCGCCCACCACCGACGCCGGCCGAATTCAGCACCCTGCGCCCGCCGCCCACCCCGGACGAGTTCGCCGCCCTACGGCCCCAGCGCGCCCCGGAACAGGGGGCGCCCGGCGCGTGGCCGCCGCCGGAGGAGGCCGGGCCCACCGAATGGCCTCCTCCCGGCGGTCCGCAGCCCCCGGCGCCCGGCATCTGGCCACCCCAAGCCGGCGCGGTGGGGGAGACGCCAGGCGGTTCCCCGGTTTCCGGTCAGCAGAGCGGCCCGGGCGGCTGGCCGGGCACGGGGGGCCAGCCTGGATATGAGCAGCCGGGTGGTTTTGGCGGTTCGCCCGCGCCGGGGCAGCAGGCTGGTTTTGGCGGTTCGCCCGCGCCGGGGCAGCAGGCCGGTTTTGGCGGTTCGCCCGGGCCGGGGCAGCAGGCTGGTTTTGGCGGTCCGCATGCACCCGGGCAGCCGGGCGGCCCGCAGGCGCCGGGTGGTCTCGGTGGGCCGCAAGATCCGGGGCAGCCGGGTGGCTTCGGCGGGCCGCAGGCTACCGGGCAGTCGGGGGGCCCGCAGTTCGCCGGGCCGGAGGGCGGCCCTAGCGGCTTGCGGGCACCGGGGCAGCAGAATGGCCCGGGCGGCTGGCCGGGGGGCCCGGGACCGGACCCGAGCGGTGGGCCGGGCGCCGGTGGTGGCCTGGCTGGTTTGCAGGCGCCAGGGCAGCAGAGCGGTCTGGCTGGTCTCCAGGCACCGGGGCAGCCGGGTGCCTTTGGCGGCCCGCAAGCCGGCGGACAGCCGGGTGCTCCCGGCGGCCCGCCCACTCCCGGGCAGCCGGGTAGCTTCGGCGGCCCGCACGGCGCGGGGCAGCACGGTGCTGGCCAGTTCGGCGGTCCGCAGGCCGTTGGACCGGAGGCGGGCCCCGGAGGCCGGCCGGGCCCCGGCCATCCCGGCGGCTCCCAGATGCCCGGCTCGCCGGAACCTGGAGCCTGGCCGCACGGCGGTTCCCAGCCGTTGGGGCAGGGACCGGACTACCCCGAAAATCCGGCCGCGCAAGGCTCGTGGCCGAACCCCCAGACGGCAGGCCCGGGAGCGCAAGGCAGCCAGGTCGGCGGGCAACCCGGCACCCCGGGCGGCCCCCAGGGCGGACCGGCCGCTTGGCCCGGCGCCCCGCAGACCCTTGGGGCGCAGCAGGCATCGGCCCCCCACGCTGGACCGGGCGGCTTCCCGGGTCAAGGCGCGGGCACCGAGGGGAGTGGCCTGGCGTTCTCGGCCCCCCAGCCCGAGGCGGCTGCCCCCGGCCCGAACCATCCCGGACCGCAGCCCCCAAACTGGAACCCACCCACCGCCGCGACGGCGCCCCACCCGGCCGACGTAGACCCGCTGCTGGCCGGCCCACCGACCTACTACCAGCAGAACCGTCCCCTGGACGCCCCGAACTTTCCCCGCTCACCCCGCCAGCCCGGCCAACCGCCCGTAGGCACCCCCTTCGGCGTTCCCGGCGCGGCAACCCCCGCACCGGGTGCCCCCGGCACGCAGCCCGGCGTCCCCACACAGCCAGGCGTCTCCCTCCAACCGGGAGCGCCCGAAGCAGCGAACCAGGCCGGCCCCGCGAACCACACCGGCCCCGCAAATCACACCGGCATCGCGGGTCAGCCCGGCGCACCCGGTCAGCCCGGCGCACCCGGTCAGCCCGGCGCACCCGGTCAGGCCGGAGCGCCGCCCCACCCCGCAGCCCTCGGCCACCCTGAGATGCGTGGCCACTCCGCGACCCTCGGCCAGCCCGCGATGCCCGACCAATCCGCAACGCCGGGCCAGTCGGGCGGCCTTGGCCAGCCCGCGACGCTTGGCCAATCGGGCGGCCTTGGCCAGCCGGCAACTCTGGGCCAGCCGGCAACTCTGGGCCAGCCCGGCGGGGTCGCCCAACCCGCTACCTTCGGCCAGCCCGGCACGTCCACCCACCCGGACAATTCCGGCCCCCCGACACCCAACTGGCCGAGCGAGTCCGGATCCTTCGGCCTCGCCCCGCAGCCCGGCCAGCCGAGCCCCGGCGGAAGCCCGGCCCTATCCCCTTCGGGGAGTGGCCTCCCTTCCGCAAGCGGCCTCGCCGCACCACAGTCGGGCCAGCCCGCCCCGTCCCACCCGACCGGTCTCAGCCAGCCCGCGAGCGGCCTCGGTCAGCCCGGCAGCGGCCTGGCCCCCGATCAGTCCGGCCTGTCCCACATCGGCCTTCAGCCGGGTCCCGGCCCAGTCCAGCCCGGTTCGCATTCCTCGGGATCCCAGGACCAGCCCCGATCCGCCCCGACCACGAGCGACCCGCAATCCGCCCTGACAGGCACCACCGCCACCCAAGCCCAAGCCCAACCAGCGCAGCCACAGTCCGCAATGAGCGCCAATCAGCTGCCGTCAAACCCTTTCCCGGCCGAAACCCGGCCCGACGGACCACCGTCAGTCTTCGGCGGCGGCGACGGCTCGGAACAGCCCAGCGGCCTGGGCCTCCGTGCCCCCACCGCACACCTCGGCGACCCCTCCGCCGAGCGCACCCCACCCCGCCGCCCCCGTCTGGAATCTCCGAACATGGGCCAGCTCAACCGCCCCATCGCCGACGGCCCGCAGGCACTGAATCAGCAGCCGGCCGCCCCCGATCCGCTCAACCCGCACCCGGCCAGCCCGCAACCGGTCAACCCGCCCAACGCCACTCAGCCCGGCGGCAACCAGCCGCCCGCCCGCGCCAAGCGCCCCCGCCTGGAAGCGCCGAACATGGGCCAGCTCAACCGCCCCCTGAACGGCGAAAACCCGCCGAATCAGGGTCACTGAGACGCCTACGCCCTAGTTCCGCGATCCGCCCCCACCCGAATGGGTGGGGCCGAAGACTAACCCCCGCGCCCGACAATCCAACCCCGAAATCCACCGTCCGCGCGATATCCACAACCTCACCATCAAGCGGTTGCGAGCCGGCTCCAAACGACTTTCCCGTCGGTCACCGGCAGGACGCCCCACGCCTCGCTCAAATCGCGCACCAACCGCAGCCCTCGCCCACCGACCGCCCGCACCGCCGGGTCGGCCGCTTTGGGGAGCGTGCGGCTGTGGTCGCGTACCGTCATGTCCACTCTGCCGTCGCGCACCGCGAAAGTGAATTCCATCGTCGTGTGCGCGTGCCGGACCACATTGGCGACCAATTCTGTCGCGATCAGTGCTGCCGTTGCCGCCAGGTCGCTTCGGCACCAGGCCGCGCATGCCTGGGCGACGAGGCCGCGGACTTGCCGGCACGCGTCGGGCACCGGCCTCAGCCGTACGCGAATGGTGGATGCCGCCGGCCGGGCGCCTGCCTCGGCCATCGCCGCGGCGAATGCCGCGTCGCCGTCGGCGGCGAAGGAGAGACGGCCGCAATCGGGGTCGGCGGCGATCGCTTTTTCCGTACGCCGGTCAGCGCCACAAAGCACGATCGGCACGTTCGGCCATTCGACGGTCTGGCATACCACGGCCCCGAATGCGGCCAGTCCGAGCGGGTCGCCGATGTGCAGGTGGCCGACGTCGATGAGCAGTTGTTCGGGTTGCAGGGCGAGGCTGCGCCGCACCGACTGCTGGAGGGCGTCGCCGGTGACCTGGTCGAGGGTCCCGCTCACCCGCAGCACCGCCACGGGGAGATCCTTCTGGGGCCGGCAGACCAGCTGGCTGGACACCGCCCCTCCTCTCGCTCGTGACACGCCGAGTGTGCAGGCAATCCTCGTGCCCGCCGGGGGAGGGGAGCAAACGTGCCGGGAGTCGTCGACAAGCTTTCAGGAAAATCGAGTAGCGTTGCGCGCCATGGGTGTGTCGCAGCGGCTGAAGAGCCGGTTCCGCAAGTTTGTGCAGCGTCCGGGCACTACGGTCGACCTTTCTCCGTTCGAGAAGCGGCTGGCGGCCATCGAGGCCCGTGAGGATGCGCTGCGCGAGCTCGATGACGAGGGGCTGACCGCGGCGGCCCAGGAGGCTTCCGATTTCACCGAGATCTGCGCGATCGGGCGCGAGGCGGCCTGGCGTGCGCTCGAGGAGCGGCCGTTCGACATGCAGCTGCTCGGCGCGATGGCGCTGCTCTCGGGCCGGGTCGCCGAGATGGCGACCGGTGAGGGCAAGACGCTGACCGCGACCGTCGCGGCGTACGGGCATGTCCGTCTCGGGCACGGCCCGGTGCACGTGCTCACCGTCAACGACTATCTGTCCCGCCGCGACGCCGAGTGGATGGAGCCGGTCTACAAACTTCTCGGCCTGAGCGTCGGCTGGGTGACCGAGACGTCTACGCCCGACGAGCGCCGCGAGGCCTACGCGTGCGACGTCACCTACATCTCGGTCAGCGAGGCCGGCTTCGACTACCTGCGTGACCAGTTGGTCACCGACGTGGCCGACCGGGTGCAGCGCGAGCTGGCGACGGCGATCGTCGACGAGGCCGACTCGATCCTGATCGACGAGGCCCGGGTGCCGATGGTGCTGGCCGGCAGCGTCGCCACCGAGGCCGACCCGGTGCACGAGGCGGCCGATCTGGTGCGTAACCTGCGGGCCGGCAAGGACTACGAGGTGGCGGAGGACGGCCGCAGCGTGGCCTTCACCGACTCCGGCCTGAAGAAGCTCGAGGAGCAGCTGGGCGGCATCGATCTGTACGCCGACGACCAGGTCGAGCACCTTTCCGCGGTCAACGTGGCCCTGCACGCCCACGCCCTGCTGCGCCGCGACGTCGACTACATCGTCCGTAACGGCGGGGTCGAGCTGATCGACGAGATGCGGGGCCGGGTCGCTCAGCGCCGCCGCTGGCCGGACGGTCTGCAGGCGGCGGTGGAGGCCAAGGAGGGCCTGACCGCGACCGCCGAGGGCGAGGTCCTCGACACGATCACCGTGCAGGCGTTCATCGCGCTCTACAAGGTGGTCTGCGGCATGACCGCGACCGCCGTGCACGTCGGTGAGCAGCTCCGCGAGTACTTCAAGCTCGAGGTCGCGGTGATCCCGTCCAACACCGGCAACATCCGCGAGGACGACGACGACCGCATCTACTCGGCTCACGAGACCCGCGATGAGGCGCTGGTCGAGGAGATCAAGATCGCGCACGAGTCGGGCCGGCCGGTGCTGGTCGGCACGCTCGACGTGAAGGCGTCGGAGTTGCTGGCCAAGCAGCTGGCGGCGGCCGGCGTGCCGTCGGTGGTGCTCAACGCCAAGAACGACGCCGAGGAGGCCGCGATCATCGCCGAGGCGGGCGCGCTGGGCGCGGTCACCGTCTCGACCCAGATGGCCGGCCGGGGTGTCGACATCCGCCTGGGCGGCAGCGACGAGGCGACCCGGGACGAGGTGGTCGAGCTGGGCGGGCTCTACGTGATCGGCGCGGGCCGGCACGACAGCCGCCGGGTCGACGACCAGCTGCGGGGCCGGGCCGGCCGGCAGGGCGACCCGGGCCGCTCGGTGTTCTTCGTGAGCCTGGAGGACGAGCTGGTCGTCCGGCACGCCGGTTCCTCGCTGCCGCGTTCGCCGCGGATGGACATCGACGGTGTCGTGCACGACCCGCAGGTCGACTACGCGGTCGAGCACGCGCAGCGGGTCGCCGAGGGTGTCAACCACGAGATCCACCGCAACACCTGGCGCTACAGCGTGGTGATCGAGCAGCAGCGGGTGGCGATGGCCGAGCGCCGGGAGCGGCTGCTGACCTCCGAGGTGGCCGCGATCATGCTGCTGGAGCGGTCGCCCGAGAAGGCGAAGGAGACCGACGAGGACGTCCTGTCGGACGCCGCCCGGTCGATCGCCCTGTTCCACCTCGACCGGCTGTGGGCCGAGCACCTGGCCGAGCTCAACGAGGTGCGGGAGGGCGTGCACCTGCGGGCGCTGGGCAAGCTCGACCCGCTCGACGAGTTCCACCGGGCCGCGGTCCCGGCGTTCCAGAAGGTCTTCACCGAGATCGAGCGCCGCACGATCGAGACGTTCGAGGAGACCGACCTCAGTGACGGCTGGGAGCCGGAGCGGGCCGACATCGTCCGGCCGAGCGCGACCTGGACCTATCTGGTGCACGACAACCCGTTCGGCTCGGAACTCGACCGGCTGATCGCGGCGGTCGGCCGCCGTCTCACCTCGACCGGTGAGTAAGCTCTAACGATCCAAAGACAGCGGCGTTCCGGTCCGGAACGCCGCTGTTTCATTTCTCACCGAAAACAGAATGCATCGACGACGATTTGTGGCGGCCGTCTCACCGAGCTCGAAAAATAGTGTGACCCGCGGCACGAAAGGGCAGCGTACGGCCCTCGTTGGGCCATGTTTAATCAGTCTGACAGAATCCGTTACCGGGAACGCATTTCCACGCGGCAAGCTTGTTGTGGAACGATTTTCCCACAGTGTGGTTGCCGCCTTGACCGGGCAACCGCGCGGCCGTAATTATCGTTCGCGGATTTACGGAGGGTGATCGGTCGTATTCGGTTGCCGACATGTATTTTCAGGGGGCTCAACTAAATGCCGGTCAGTGCACTTTCGCCACGCATCAATCGCCATGTCACCGGTCCCGGCCGAGGCTCGGCGACGCGGCGTCCCAGCGAGCCCGCCCTGACGGTCACGGTCGCCATTCCGTTGGCCGGCGAGGCGCTGCTTCCGCAAGCCCACAAGTTGATCGAGGCGGTGCGCGAGCTCGTCGAGCTCAGCCAGGGCACGGTCACGGTCGAGCCGGCCGTCCCGGTGCGCGAGGAGCCGCCGCTGCCGTCCGGGCCCGAGGTGCGCATCCTCACCGCGTCCCGTCAGGTGATGCTCGACGGCGACCTGCTGGCGCTCACCCGGCTCGAGTTCGACCTCTTGCTCTTCCTGGCCGAGCGGCCCCGCCGGGTCTTCACCCGCGGCCAGCTGCTCTCCGGCGTCTGGGGCTACGAGCACACCGGCGAGCGCACGGTCGACGTGCACGTGCGGCGCCTGCGCCTCAAGCTCGGCGGCAACCTGCCGGTGATCACCACGGTCTACGGCGTCGGCTACCGCCTCTCCGACGACGCGCGGGTCGTCGTCCTGCCGCACGAGTAGGCCGCCGGACAAGAGCGAGGCTAGCCTCGCGGGGTGCGCGTACGCCCCGTTTCGTTCGAAATCCTGGTCAAGGAACTCGCCGATCTCCTCTTGAGTCGGGAACCCGACAGTCACCTCCGGGTGGGCATCGACGGCCCGCCCGCGGCCGCCCCCGAGCGCCTCGCCGACGCCCTCGTCGGCCCGCTCCGGGCGGGCGGCCGTCCCGCGATACGGATCAGTACGGCGGATTTCCTGCGACCCGCGTCACTGCGTCTCGAGTTCGGCCGCCGCAATCCGGACAGCTTCTACGCCGGCTGGTTCGACGAGGCCGGCCTGGCCCGCGAGGTCCTCGACCCGGCCGGCCCGGGCGGTTCCGGCCGCGTGCTGACCCGCCTCTGGAACGCCGAGACCGACCGCGCGACCCGTGAGCCCTACCAGGATCTGCCACCCGGCGCGGTGCTGCTGGTGAGCGGTCCGCTGCTGCTCGGCGGGGGTCTGGTGTTCGACGTGGCGGTCCATCTGGAGCTCTCCCCGGCCGCCCTGGCCCGCCGCACCGACTCCGCCGACGCCTGGACCCTCCCGGCCTACGCCCGCTACGCCGAGGAGGTCGACCCGGCCTCGTTCGCCGACATGGTCGTCCGGCTCGACGATCCGCGGCGCCCGGCCCTTGTCGTCGAACGTCAGTGAAGCGAGTCCGTAGCGGAAGCCACCACTGACAGTTATGCTCCGGTTACTTTTTCAGCGGAGGGCCCGTTTGGGATCTTCGGCGGAGGGTACAAGGCCGGGCCACGGTGCGATGGATCCGGCACGGGGGAGCCACCCGCAGGGGCAAGGGAAGGGCAGGGAGCATGCTCGTCAACGGAGCGGTTATCACGGGTAAGGGTGCCGCGGTCAAGGGGCGTACACCGGAGGAGATCGAGCAGATCCGGGCGATCCTGCGGGGACGGTTCGACGATCTCAACGCGGAATACGAGGACGCCGCGGCTGAGAACCACAAGCTGAGGCTGGCCGAGATCGGCGACGCCGCGGGCGACGACCAGGCCGACAGCGGGTCCAAGACCGCCGAGCGCGACGCGGCGACCTCCCTGCTGCGGACCCTGCTCGACCGGCGGACCCAGGCCGAGCTGGCCATGCAGCGGCTCGACGACGGCAGCTACGGCAACTGCGAGGGCTGCCACAACCCGATCCCGGTGGAGCGGCTGGAGGTCTTCCCTTCGGCGACCACGTGCGTCAACTGCAAGCAGGTGCGCGAACGCCGCGCCGGCTGACAAAGGCGACCGAGGCGCCGGCTGACCAAAGCGATCGAGGCGCCGGTTGACAAAAGCGATCGCGGGACCCGCTGCCCGGGCGAAGGCGGCGGGTTCGGCGTAGCGGAGCAAGAATCGAGCCATGGGTGACATCGAGGTAGGCACGGCGTCCTGGACCGACAAGACGCTGCTCGAGTCGGGGTGGTACCCGAAGACCGCCGACACCGCCGAGAAGCGCCTCGCCTATTACGCCGAACAGTTCCCGATCGTCGAGGTCGACTCGACCTACTACGGCCCGCCCAACGAGCAGACCACGAGGCTCTGGGCCCAGCGCACGCCCGAGCACTTCACCTTCAACATCAAGGCGTTCAGCCTGCTGACCGGCCATCCGACCAAGGTCTCGGCGATCTACAAGGACCTGCGGCCGGAGACCGAGAAGAAGAACGTCTACCCGGACGACCTGGAGAAGCCGGCGTACGAAGAGGTCTGGTCCCGCTTCCTGTCGGCCCTCGATCCGCTGGTCGAAGCGGGCAAGCTGGGCGCGCTGCTGTTTCAGTTCCCGCCGTGGTGGGGCATCCGCCGGTCCAACAAGGACTATCTGCTCGAGGTGGCGGCCCGCTGCAAGCCGCTGACTCCGGTCTTCGAGTTCCGCAACGCCACCTGGTTCGACGGCGACAACCAGGAGGAGACGCTCGACTTTCTCCGCCGGCACCGGCTGGCCTTCGTCTGCGTGGACATGCCGCAGGGCTACAAGTCGTCGATTCCGCCGGTGCTGGAGGCGACGGCCGACCTGGCCGTGGTCCGCTTCCACGGGCACAGCAAGAAGTGGACCAGCAAGGACATCCACGAGAAGTTCGGCTACGAGTACTCCAAGAAGGAACTGCGGGAATGGGCGCCGAAATTGAGCGATTTGTCCGATAAGGCGGATAAGACGCATGTCCTGATGAACAATTGCTACTCCGACTATGCCCAGAAGAACGCCAGCCAGCTGATCGAGCTGCTAGAGGGCGTCGAAGGGGACTGACTCCCACGCTTCCCGCAGCAACGACACCAGCTTGTCGTCGGCCGGGAACGGGACCCCGTCGATGCTGCCGATCGGCTGGGCCGGCCAGATCGAGTTCACGGCCGCCGCGCCGGCGAGCAGCGGCAGTTCCACGGCGTCGACCGGGCGCAGGGTCCACGGCGTGGAGTTCATGGACAGGGCCAGCTGGAGCAGCACCATCGTCACGCCCTTGAGCATCGGCGCCTGCGGCCAGATGACGCGGTCACCGTCGTAGAAGGCGACGTTCCACGTCGTACCCTCGCTGACCAGGTTGTCCGCGCCGACGAACAGGGCGTCGTCGTAGCCCGCGCGCCTGGCGCGGAGGGCGGCGTACGTCAAACCCATCGTCGCCGCGTGCTTGTGCGCCGGCCAGTCTCGCCGATAGCCGTCGGTCCGGACGCGAAGCGGCGGGCCGGCGGCGTCCGGAGCCGGATCGCTCACCGAGACCAGGATGTCCGGCGGTGCCCCGCGCTCGGCCGGCGGCACGAAGCCCACCCGCACCGAGGCGTCCGCTTCGTCGCCGAGCGCGTGCCGGATCAGATCGAGCACCCGTTGCTCGTCGTCGATGCCCGTCCGGTAGTCGAAGAACTCCTCGTTGCCGTCGGACAGCCGCGCCAGGTGCAGCGCCAGCCCGCGCACGGCGAACCCGCGCACCTGCATCGAGGTGAAATGTCCGTAATTCCAGGTCGCCAGCCGCTGGATCGCGGCGACGTCCGGCGCGCGGCCGTTCAGCTCGATGGTGGGCACGGCGTTCAGCGTAGGGCAGTGAGCATTTCGGTCAGACCCGGGCGATCGGCGACCGGGCCGAAGAACTCGTCGTCGACCGCGTCGACCACGGTGATCGCCTGCTGGGCGAGCGCGGCGCCGGCCGGCGTGATTCGCAGGAGCTTGGCCCGGGTGTCGGAGGGATCGACCGTCCGCATGATCAGCCGGCGCGCCTCGAGGCGAGCCAGCACCTGCGAGGTCATCTTGACGTCCGTCCCGGCCTGGCGGGCCACCGCAAGCTGGTTCGGATCGGTCTCGCCGTGGGTGTTGAGCCACCACGTGCAGGCCAGCAGCACGAACTGCACGTGGGTCAGGCCGAGCGGCCCGAGCGCCGCCGCCACCGCCCGCTGCCAGCGCAGGGTCACGTGCCAGAGCAGGAAACCGGGGCTGGTCTCGGGGTCGTTGATCATGCGATCGCGGCCAGCCGGGCCAGCACTTCGGGGAAGTCGGCGGTGATCGCCGGGCCCAGGCCGTCGGGTGCGTCGCCGGTGATCTCGGTGCGATAGACGATGGTCGTGCCGCCCTCCGACGGGACCAGCCGGTGCACGGTGGTCACCACGAAGTCGCCGGCGTCCATCTCGTCGGTGAACACCTCGCCCGGCACGACCTCGGTCAGCCGCATGCCGATCGGCTCCTCGCCGGGCGGCGTCATGGTGAAACGGGTGCCCGCCGCGAAGGGCCCGTCGACGCTGATCGTCTCGACGCCGTCGTTCCACTCCGGCCACGTCGCCATGTCGCTCCAGCGCCGCCACACCGCGTCGGGTCGGGCGGCCGTCCACACGCTGAGCTCGTATTCCCACATGTCGCTCTCCCGCTTTTAGTCTGCGCGAAGACTATCTTCGCGCAGACTAGCGGTCAAGGAGCGCGATCATCGCGTCGGCATCGGTCACTGCCGCGCCGCCCGGATCGTTGTTGAAAAACGCAAAACCTTCCCGTACGCCGCGAAGCCGGCGTTCCCACGTCCGCAAGGCGCTCCTGCCGTAGCGGGGTCGCGGATGGGCGCGACCCTCGTGCATGCGCAGGTAGCCGAAGTCGGCGGTGACCCAGAGCGGCGTGACCGGCCGCCCGAGGCGATCCGCCCAGCACAGCGCGGCCCCGTGGGTCCGCAGCAGGTCCCGGCACTCGTCGGTGAACCACGTCTTGTGCCGCGGCTCGACCGCCACCCGGACGTGGCCCGGAAACTGCTTCAGGGTCTCGTCGAGGGCGGCCAGGTCGGCCTTCATGGTCGGCGGCAGTTGCAGCAGCACCGGCCCCAGCTTGTCGCCCAGCCCCTTCGCCCGGTCGAGGAACCGCGCGACCGGCTCGGCCGGCTCCCGCAGCCGCTTCACGTGGGTCAGGTAGCGGCTCATCTTGACCGCGAACCGGAACTCGTCCGGCGTCCGCTCCCGCCACTTCTCGAACGTCGACCGCTCGGGCAGCCGGTAGAACGCGTTGTTGATCTCGACCACCGAGAAGTGCGCGGCGTAGTGCTCCAGCCAGAGCCGCTGCGGCAGCCCGTCCGGATAGAACCTTCCCCGCCAGTCCCGGTACTGCCAGCCCGAGGTCCCGATACTCAGCACAAGGTGGCGCATACCCGCCCCGCGGGCGGGTTAGACGTGATCGGCTCGGGGTACGACGGGGAACC
The DNA here is from genome assembly GCF_040682075.1 of Actinoplanes sp. NPDC051411. NCBI lineage: Bacteria > Bacillati > Actinomycetota > Actinomycetes > Micromonosporales > Micromonosporaceae > Actinoplanes > Actinoplanes sp. NPDC051411. The sequence continues at coordinate 53,376 of NZ_JBFBAD010000063.1, forward strand.
TCACTGTTGGCTTAAGGAGCGTCTGATGGCACTTAGCGACGACGACATCACCACCGGCTCGTCCGGTGCGGGCAACGAGGGTCCCGCCGACGGCGGCGCGAACCCGGCCGGCCACGACGGTGGCGCGGACGGCTCGGCCGGCGAGGGCCCGGCCGACGGCGGTGCCAACACCGGCGGCCACGACGGTGGCGCGGACGGCTCGGCCGGCGGCGAAGGCCCGGCCGACGGCGGCGCCAACCCGGGCGGGCACGACGGCGGCGCCGACGGCAGCGCGTCCTGAGGACTGCGGGATGACGATCGATGCGCCGGGCGCCCGCCCGGCGCTCTCCCGTCTGATCACGGTGGAACCGGCCAAGTTCGGCACCTCCTACTGGGGCCGGGCCCCACTGGTGTCGCGGGCCGCCGAGCTGGGTGGCTCCGGCTTCACCGACCTGCTCTCCCCGGACGCGGTCGACGAACTGCTCAGCCGCCGCGGCCTGCGCACCCCGTTCCTGCGCGTCGCCCAGCAGGGCAAGGTGCTGCCGGCCGCGGGCTTCACCGGCTCCGGCGGGGCCGGCGCCGAGATCGGCGACCAGGTCGTCGACGACAAGATCCTGCGCCTGTACGCCGACGGCGCCACCCTGGTCCTCCAGGGCCTGCACCGCCTCTGGCCGCCCCTGATCGACTACGCCCGGAGACTGGGCGAACAGCTGCGCCGGCCGCTGCAGGTCAACGCCTACCTGACCCCGCCCGGCAGCCGCGGCTTCAGCACCCACTACGACACCCACGACGTCTTCGTGCTCCAGGTCGACGGCACCAAGCACTGGCGGATCCACGAGCCGGTCCTGCCCGACCCGATCGAACAGCAGGCGTGGGGCGGCCGCGCCGACGAGGTGGCCGCCACCGCCGAGGGCGAGCCCGCCATCGACGTGACCCTGGCCCCCGGCGACGCCCTCTATCTGCCGCGCGGCTGGCTCCACTCGGCCGAGGCCCAGGGCAGCCGGTCGCTGCACCTGACGATCGGGATCCGCTCGCTGACCCGGTACGCCCTGGTCGAGGAACTCCTGCAGATGGCCGCCCGGGAGACCCGCCTGCGCGCCACCCTGCCGTACGCCCTCGACCCGGGCGACCCCGACGCGATCGAGCCGGAGCTGACCGAGACCGTCGAGGTCCTGCGCGACTGGCTGACCAGCACCGACCCGGCCGACGTGGCGGCCCGCCTGCGCGACCGCGTCTGGCCGGCCAGCCGCCCCGAGCCGATCGCCCCGCTGGCCCAGCTCGACTTCGCCGAGCGGCTCACGCCGGACAGCGAGATCGTGGTCCGCGAGGGCCTGCGCTGGCGCCTGGTCGACGAGGGCGCCGACGACGTCGTGCTCTGCCTGGTCGGCCGCACGCTGCGCTTCCCGGCCTACTGCGGGCCGTCCGTCCGCATCGCCCTCTCCGGCGGCTCCCAGCGTGTAGGCGACCTCCCCCTCGACGACGACGGCGACCGCCTGGTGCTGGCCCGCCGCCTCCTGCGCGAGGGCCTGGTCGTCCCCGGTTAGCGCCCGGCGTCCTCGGTGAGACCGTCCTTCCAGACCCCGGGCCGGCGATCGACGAGCAATACCGCTTGGGGGATGTCCAGCGACTAGTGTACGTTCGCCTAGTGGCAGAGCTGCCGATCAGCAAGACCCAGCTGGACAAACTCGGCAACCGCCTCCGAGACGCCGACGAGATAGGTCCCGAGGATCGCGACCTTCTCGCGGCCGTTCTCGGTGCCTACGGCCAGGCGCTGAAAGTCGTGAAGCAGCATCTTGGTGATCTCGGTTTCCAGCCGATCGGCCGGCTGAAGACGATGGGAACGATCGTCGACAAATTGCGGCGCGAACGCAGCTTCTGCCTGAAGACCGTGCAGGACCTCGCCGGCGCGCGGGTAGTGCTGGCCGGTGACATCAGGGATCAGGATGGAACGGTCGAGGCCTTCCGCGCGAGATGCGCCGCGGCTGATCAAGCAACGGCGGTGATCGACCGGAGGGCCGATCCGCGGGCCGGTTATCGCGCGGTTCACGTGGTTGTGAAGATTGACGGAATGCCGGTCGAGGTTCAGTTCCGAACCGAGCTTCAGAACATGTGGGCCCAAATCTTCGAGCGCCTTGCGGACTATTGGGGGCGCCAGATTCGCTACGGTGGCGACCCCGGCGACGGTGCCCGCGATGCGGAGAACGCCGGTAAGCGACGCGAGTTGGTCGCGACGATGATGCAGGCGAGCAGGCTCGTCGCCGCATATGAGGAAGCGCTGGGTTCGGACGAGGTCCGGGCCGCCCGTGCCTGGCTGGATCGCCGACATTCCGGCGCGTCCGTGGACGGTGAGGACGAGGTTACGGAGGGCCAACGAGCCATGTACCTTGCGTACGAGTCATCTTCAAGGCGCGCCGAGGGCGCGCCTCGCCAGTTCCTCGCCCGGATGGCCGAGGCGGTCGACAAGGAGGGGCGATCGGTATGAACAGCTATCTGTTGGTCTATGACCGGGCGCGGGGAAAGCTTCTGGCCGAGCGGGAGTTCTCCGACAACGGGGCCGCCCTCAAGGAGCGCTTCCGGCTTGAGCGTGAGCACATGCGGAACAAGGACATCGAGATCGTCGTCCTCGAAGCCGATTCGGCCGCGGCGATTCGGCGGACTCACGCCCGCTACTTTCGTACCGCGGCCGAGTTGATTCGTGATCTGGCCGACGCCTTTCCCGAGCGCTAGGTGCGGAGGGCGGCCAGGAACAGCGCCGCCGTGATCAGGCCGGTCAGCAGGACTATGCCGAAGGCGCCGGCGGTCAGGCCGACTCCCCGGCGGTCGGCCACCTTCTTGGCCGCCACCACGGCCAGGACCGGACAGGCCAGCAGCACCACCAGCGCGATCACCGGCAGCGCGTCGCGCCAGGTGCCGGCCGTCGGGGTGCCTGTCTTGTCGCGCAGCAGCTGGTAGGCGAGGACGCCGACCACTCCGCTGAGGAAGCCGAAGACGCCGAACAGGAACTTCACCCCGGTGTTGATCGGGCGGGCCGGCGGCACGTACGACACCCGGGTGGCGACCTCGTCGAGGTAGTCCGCGGCGGCGCGGTCGCCGCGCTGGCGGGGTATGGCGGCCGGCGGCAGGGTGCGGCCGTAGCGTTCGGCCGGCGGGCCCACTTTGTGGACGAACTCCAGCCACAGGTTGTTGGCCTTGGCGTCGATGGCCTCGAAGTCGCGCTGGGCCTCGATCACCGTGGCCTCGGCCTCGGCCAGTGACGCCCGGGCCTCGGCCACCGCCTGGTCGGCCGCCGAGAGGCGTTCGTCGTGCCAGCGTTCGGCCTCGGCGCGCAGGCCGGCCGCCTCGTCGTCGAGGGTGGTCAGGCGGCGCAGGACGCTGCGGTAGTCGGCGGTGTCGAAGTCGGCCGGCTGGATCTCGCTCATGAGGCACCGTACGGAATGATCACCTCGGCGCCGCGGTGCACCGAGCGGTCGAAGTGGAGGGCGCGCCAGGGCCGCGGGTACCAGGCGGGGGCTCCCGCGCCGGGATAGTAGGGCGCCAGTTCGCTGCCGTGCACGTCGAGGGCGACCCACGAGCCGATCGGGTCGGTGCGGGACGCCTGGCCGCCGAGTGCCTCGCGCAGCAGAGCCGCCCCGCGCCACCAGCCGATCACGTGGATGCGCCGCTCCGGTCCTTGCCGCAGGACCGTGCGCAGCTCGACGTTGCGGTTCATCGGCAGCGCGTCGGCCGCGTAGATCAGGATGAAGTGGGGCCGGTCGGCCGGCCACGACATCGACGCCTCGCCGGCCACGTCTTCGAGCAGCCAGTCCACGTTGTCGAGGTCGTAGTAGCCGGAGTCGGGCAGTTCGGCGCGCAGGCTCTCGGCGAAGACGCGGGCGTCCTGGTCGAGGCAGACGATGGAGAACCGGGCCATCTCGGGGGCGAACTGGGCGCTCAGCGAGCGCCCGGCGGTCGCCAGGATGGCCGTCGCCTCGTCCATTCGGGTGCCGAGGATGGCCAGGTTGCGGCCGGGCGCCCGGCGCAGCACCGTTCGCGCCGACCGGGCCGCCACGTCGATCGTCTCGCCCAGCAGCACCATCGGGGCCTGCACCGAGTCGCCGGCCACCAGGGCCTGGTAGTCGAGGCTGTCGGTGAGCCGGGGGACCGCGTCGCCGTCGAACAGCCGGGGCGGGCTCATCTCCTTCGGCCGCTGGCGCCACAGCCGGTGCTGCAGGGCGTTCCACCGGTCGCGGTCGCCGGCCGCCGGCACCCGGACGATCTGGTTGGCTTCGGTCGCGCCCGAGTCGGCGTTGACCACCGCGTGATAGCGGGGCAGTGACTCGGCGGCCGAGTTGGTCTCGGCCAGCACGCGCTTGGCCCGGGGCAGGGCGATCCGCAGCGAGAACTGGGCGACCAGGGCGGGACGGCCCCAGAGCGCCTCGATGCCGGAGACGTCCTGCGACGCCAGGATCATGTGGATGCCCTGGGAGCGGCCGCGGCGGGCGAGGTCTTCGAGGAGGTCGACCGCCTCGGTGGCGACCGCGTCGCGGCCGGCCAGCAGCACCTGGAACTCGTCGACCACCGCGACGATCCGCGGCCACTGGCCCTCGGGGTCTTCCGCCCGCAGCTCGGCCAGGTTGGTCGCCTCGTGGCGTTTGGCCGCGTCGGCCCGGCGGCGCAGTTCGTCGCCGAGGAAGCGGAGCAGGGCGAGCCCGAACTCCCGGTCGGTGTTGACGTTGAGGCCGACCAGGCGCACGTGGGGGAGCCAGCTCGGGTCGCGCCGCCCGGGCGCGAACCGGGCGAACGAGACGCCCTCCTTGAAGTCGAGCAGATAGAACGCCAGCTCGCCGGGGGAGTAGCGGGCGGCCAGCGCGCCCATCCAGGCATAGATCAGGTTGGTCTTGCCGGTGCCGGACGGCCCGGCGATCAGCGCGTGCGGCGGGTAGTCGGCCAGCGTCACCGGCACCGGCATGCCCTGCGGGTTGTCGCCGAGCGGCGCGGTCAGCCCGGTCGCCGAGTTCTCCTGCCATTCCTGCGCCGGCAGCAGGCTGTCGAGGGCCACCGGGGCGGGGCCGGCCGCGACGGCTTCGGCGATGCGGCGGCACGTCGCGGTCAGGACCGCCTGCGGCGGCCCGCCATCCAGCCGTACGGGCAGGGAGCCGGCACTGCTCAGCCGCGCCTGGTCGCCCTCGGCGGCGGTGATGAACTCGATGCCGTCGGCCGCTTCGACCGGCAGCCCCCGGATGACCAGGTGTACGCCGCAGGCCGCCCCGGTGCGCAGCAGCCGCTGCAGCTGGGCCTGCTCGTGCCGGCTGAGCTCGCCGGCGCCGAGCAGCACCGCGACCCGCCACGGCTCGGGCCGCCGGTGGGTGGCCGCGGCCAGTTCACGCAGCGAGTGGTATTCGCCGGCGAGAACCGACTCGTTGATCCGGCGTACGTGATCGGTGAGGGTGTCGAGCAGCGAGCCCAGCCCCGCGGGCGGGGTGAAGGTGAGCACGCCCGCCGGGGCGAGCGGCGCGAAGCCGGCGAGACCACCACCGAGATGTTCGGGATCCCAGCCGATCAGCTGCACCCGGCCGGGCGCGGCGGTGCCGAGGGCCCGCAGCAGCAGCCCGGCCACCACGTCGTCGCCGGGCCGCCGGTCGCCGCGCACGACGACGTGACCGTGGTCGAGCAGCGGCACGAGGGCCGGCACCGGCTCCGGGTGCGGCAGCAGGAGGCGGCCGACCCGTAGTTCGGCGGCGAGCTCGAGCGGCGTCGGCTGCCAGTCGGTCCACTCGTCGCCCGCGGCGCCGGGTGCGGCCCGGTTGGCGGCGTTGGCGGCCGCTTCGGCGTACGCCGCCAGGTCGGACCGATGGCGCTCGTCGATCTCGCGGAGCCGTTCGTCGCGGGCCGTCGCGACCTTGTCGCGGCGGGCCGTGGCGGCGGAGATGACCCGTCGCAGGCGGGCGAGCGCCTTCTCGCGGTCTTCCTGGGCGTCGTGCAGGGAGGTGGCCGCCGCGCCCAGGGCGTGCGACAGACCGGCTCGGACGTCCAGCACCTGCTGGTTGGTGGAGTCAGCCATAGCGCTGGATTGTCCTAGTAGGAGGGTTCATCGCTGTTCAGTTGGCTCGGCGGGGCGGCGTAACGGTTCGGGCGCACTCGGGTCGAGGGCCGACGCGTCGCGTCCCAACCGGGCCAGCAGGACTCCGGTGAGCACGCTCGCGGTGACGGCGTTGTCCGCGGGGTGCCCGGCCGGGCGGGAGCCGGAGGTCACCGGCACCCGGCAGATCCGGTCGATCAGGGTTTCCAGAACGGCCGGTGAGGTGCCCGGAAGCATAGAGCGAACCCGGCCCTCGGCGGCGGTACGCAGCCGGGGTACATCGTCCGGTCGCGGTTCGTGGCCGAGCAGGTCGCCGGCCAGCCGGTGCAGCACCGGCGGGGTCACCGCGGACAGTGCCAGTCCGGTCGAGGCGTTGACCGAGTGCAGGTCGCGGCCGACCCGGGCCCGGTCGCCCGCCCGCACGCCGCTCGCGACGTTGCGCAGAAGTTCAGCCGTGTCCGTTTTGTCGCCGGAGGTGTCGGGCGCGGGCTCGCCGGTGAGTTCGGTGACCCGCTTCTGCCACCACGGGCCGAGCTTCTCCGGAGGCGGTGGCGCTTCGGAAGAGTCCGTTTGGACCGGCTTGTCGAGCGCGGCGCGCCATTCCCCGGACGGCGGCGCGCTCGCGTCACCCGTCAACCCGACCGTCGCCAGATAGGTCGCGATCGCGTCCTGGGCGACGCGCAACGCCGCCGCCGCCCGCTCGGCGTGCTCGGTCGCGTTGCCCAGCTGAGGTACGCCGATCGGGTCGACCGAGGTCTCGCGCACCCACATGAGGATCTCGGTGGCACTGCGCAGCTTCTCCATCGCGGCCGTGACCAGCCCGGTGGGCAGCTCGTCGGAGGTCGCGCGAAGCCGGGCGCCGAGTTCCTGGATCAGCGACATCGCGTCAGAGCATCGCCGTGTAGGTCTGGGCCTGCTCGACCGCGAGCAGCGTGGCGCCGAGGCATTCCTCGAGCGACTGGTCGGCCTGCGACAGCGAGGCGTGCGCGGCACCGACCGCGTCGTTGGCGCTGCCGTCGAGCGCGGCGGCGAGACTCTGCTGGGCCTCACCGATCTTCTCCCGCGCCGCCTGAATCGCGGCCTGACCCTCCGTGACCTGGGCGAGTGCGGCATCCACGGCCGCTCTGACCTCGGCGACACTGGCCACCCGTGCTGCCTCCTGCTGTATGGAACCCGGCCCATGAAATCGGCCCGGCACGCTGTGCTCATGCCGTTGACCCCAGACTACTGCCCCCTTCGGACACTGCCGTCCCCCCGCGCCCCATTTGCGAGACGACCACTGCCTTATCATGATCGGCTTGCCTGGGACACCCCCGCTTCTGTAAAGAATCCACTCCGGCGACCCCGGAAGAGCCGCCGGAGTCGTTGATCCGACGATCAGCCGGTCACCCGCGTGACACGAAATCCGGCAATCAGCGCGAGCAGGGCGGCCAGCACGAGATAGGCCGCCGTCTCCAGCCACTGGAATGCCCAATACCGGCCGGCCGGCTGATAGGCGATATCAACGTGCAGGTTCAGTCGTCCGAGGCATTCCGGAATCCCGTCGAACGGCCCGTTCACGCACTCGGCGTACTTCTCCTGGGCGACTCTTTGATCATTCGCCGTGCGGAGGTCGCTGTTCGAGATCACCCACGCGCCGGGAATCTTCAGTCCTCCGATGGTCGGCTCCCGGCCCAGCCGGGTGAGACCGCGGACCACCGCCGCGGTCACCGGGACGGCCGTCGTGCGCGGCGGCAGCAGATGAGGCCGCACGACGTTCGGCATCAGGACCTGAACGACCACGAAGGCGACCGCGGTGAGCGCCATCGCCGGCACCGTCCGCCGGACCAGCGGACCGAGCGTCACGCCGAGAAGAACGGCGAAGATCGCGTACGCCGCGGGCACCAGCCCCCGCGTCCCGAAGAAGACCGTCGTGAACCGCTGCTGGTCGACCCGGTCGAGCGGCGCCGCGGCCCAGCCCAGCAGGAGGCTCATCGCCGAGCCGGTGATCAGCCCGGCCGCACCGACCACCGCCAGCTTCACGGCCAGCCACTTTCTCCTGGTCACGCTCTGGCTCCACACCAGAGCCGCGGTGCCGGTCTCCAGCTCCTTCGCGACCAGCGGCGCGCCCCAGAACAGCCCCAGCACGGCCGGCGCGACGACGATGAGAGCGTCCAGCGCATAGATCAGTGACTGATAGCCGGCCGGGTCGCCGGCGCCGCGGAGGCGGAGGCCGACGATCACCATCGCGGCCGCCGCGATCACGAGAACGACCGAGCCGGTGATCGCCGCGCCCCGGAACTGCCGCCAGCCGAACCAGATCATCGCGCCCCGCCCAGGTAGGCGAGCGCCAGATCCTCGACCGAAACCGGATCCCCTCCGGCACCCCGCGCGACCCTGCGGCCCCGCGGCCCGGTCACCCACCGATGTTCCTCCAGCAGTTCCCGTACGCCGCCGGCCAGCGCGACCCGCGCCTCCGCCAGCACGATCAGGTGGTCACAGGCCCGCGCGACGTCACCGAGCAGGTGCGACGACAGGATCGCGGTGGCGCCCAGCTCACCCACGGCCGAGAGCAGGTCGCCGATGAAGTCGTCCCGGGCGAGCGGATCGAGCGCGGCCGCCGGCTCATCCAGGATCAGCAGCTCCGGCCGCTTGGCCGCCGCGATCGTCAACGCCAGCTGAGCCCGCTGGCCGCCCGACAGCCCGCCCGCCCGCGCCCGCGGATCGAGCCCGGCCCGGACGGTCCGCCTTCGCGCCAGCTCCCCGTCCCACCCCGGGTTGAGCCGCTCACCCATCCGCAGGTGCTCCCCGACGGTCAGCCCGGCATAGACCGGCGTCTGCTGAGCCACGAACCCGACCTTCCCGAGCTGCGCCCCCGGCCGGCCGCCGAGCACCGTGACCGTCCCCGCGGTGGGCCGCGCCAGCCCGCAGCACAGCCGCAGAAGCGTCGACTTCCCGGCCCCGTTCGGCCCGACCAGCCCCACCACCCGCCCGGCCGGCACCTCGATGGTGCAGTCCCGCAGGGCGGTGGTCCGCCCATACCGTTTCGTCAGGCCCACCGTCGTGACCGCAATGTTCGTTGGCATGCCGTAGAGCGTGTTTCCCCGGCCCCGGCCCGGCATCTGCCGCAGGAACCGATCGCCACCGCCGAGACCTGCCTTTTGACCGGTACTCCCGGCCACCCGGATCCCCTACCGTCGCCCTATGACCTCCCGACGCGGACTCCTCGACGCCCTTCTCGGGGCGGTCCTCGCGGTGACGCTGCTGGGCACCGCGGTCGCGCTGGCCGGAAGCTGGGGCGGCACGTCCTGGCTCCTCGACCTGGTCATCGGCGTGACCGTCGGCGTGCTGGCCCTGCGCCGGCACCGTCATCCCGCCGCCTACGCCGTCGCCGGCTCGGCGGTCGCCCTGGCGGGGATCGTCGCCGCCCGGCTGACCCACCTGCCGCACGAGCCCGGCCCGGCCACCGTCCTCGCGCTGGCCGTGCTCGTCACGTCAGCGATCCGCTGGGAGCGGCCTCATCAGAACGAGCTGCGCGTGGGCGGGCTGCCGCGGGCGGCTGTTGCGGCCGGGTGTGGACTCGTCGTGGTCGTCGTGGCGGGGCTGTGTACCCGGCCGTACGGCTCGGGCCTCGATGTGATCACCGTGCTCGCGGCACTCGGCTGGCTCACCGCGGTGGCCGCGGGTCTGGGGCTGCGGCTGCGTGACGCGCAGCGGCGGGCGGCGCTCGACGAGGTGCGCCGCGACGAGCGTCTCGACCTCGCCCGCGAACTGCACGACCTCGCCGCCCACCACCTGACCGGCCTCGTCCTGAAGGCCCAGGCGGCCCGTGTCGTGGCCCGCCAGGACGCGTCCCGGGTCGATGACGAGCTGGCCGGCATCGAAACCTCGGGCGCCGACGCGCTGACCGCCATGCGCCGTGTCGTCGGCCTGCTCCGCGACTCCTCCGAAGACGGCGCCCCGACCCTCCCCGGCCCGCCGTCGCCGGCCGAGCTGATCCGCAACTTCACGGCGCGGCCCGGCGCCCCGGAGGTGCGCGCCACCCTCGGCCCGTTCGCGCCCGCGTCCGACGACCGCGAGCTGCCGCCGGCGGTCCGGAGCACGGTCTACCGGATCGTCCAGGAGGGGCTGACCAATGTGCTGCGGCACGCATCCCAGGCCCGGACGGTCGACATCGCGGTCCACCGGAGCGACGACGAGCTGACCGTCACGATCGCCGACGACGGCCCGGCCCGGAGCTACCGGAGCGGCTACGGACTGATCGGGATGGCCGAGCGCGTCCACGCCCTCGGCGGCCGGCTCGAAGCGGGACCCCGGCCCGGCGGAGGCTGGGCGATAACGGCCGCTATCCGGGTTGTCCCGTGACGATCCGCGTGCTGATCGCCGACGATCAGGCCCTCATCCGCCACAGCATGCGGCTCATCCTCGACGACCAGGACGACATCGACGTCGTCGCCGAGGCCGCCGACGGCGTCGAAGCGATCGAGGCGGCCCGCCGCCTGCGCCCCGACGTCAGCCTCGTCGACATCCGGATGCCGCGCCTGAACGGCCTCGACGTCACCCGGGCCCTCGCCGGCCCCGACGTCGTCGACCCGCTCAAGGTCGTCGTGGTCACCACCTTCGACCAGGACGACTACGTCCACGGCGCCTTGCGCGGGGGAGCGGCCGGCTTCCTCCTGAAGGACGCCGGAGCCGCCCTCCTGATCGAGGCCGTCCGCGCCGCTCACGCCGGCGACGCCCTCATCTCGCCCGCCGTCACCGTCCGCCTGCTCCGCAACCTGGCCGCCCCGCCCGCCCCGCCCCCGGCCGTACCCCTCTCCGACCGGGAGGAGGAGGTCGCCCGCTGCCTGGCGAGCGGCCGCACCAACCGGGAGATCGCCGCCGACCTGTTCATCTCGCTCAGCACCGTGAAGGGCCACCTGGCCGCCATCCAGTCCAAACTGGGTGTCCGCAACCGGGTCGAGATCGTGGCCTGGGCCTGGTCCTCCGGCCTGGCCGGCTGACGATGGGATACCTCGCGTGATCGAACCGCACGCGCCGCTGGTGGAGATGCTGTCCCGCGCCTCAAGCCGGGAGCGCCCGGGCCGGCCGTCCCGGTCGTCACGGACGGTGTCCTGTGATCGCCGCCGCAGCTTCCGGGCTCGGCGGCAGCTTTGACCAGGCCAGATCCGCGAGGGCGGGCGCCCCTCGGGTACGCGGAGTGAATACGCGCTGGTCAGTGCTTGTCGGAGGCCCCGGAACGGGTGCAGTCTAGTGGCCATGGACTACGAATACGCGCCGCTCCGGTTGCCTTCGAATGTCGATCGGTTGACCGCTGCGGCGCAGCTGGCCATCCAGGCTGAGTTCTCGGGATGGGAGCTGGCGCGAGTGCAGCTCTTTCGCGACGGCACGCGCAAGGTGATGTTGCGCCGCCGCGTCCAGCCCAACCTCCAGCCCGGGTTGAGCATTTAAACACCGAGGTGCGGGCGGGGGTGGGGTCGGGGCGCGGGGGGTTAGGCCCCGAAGGGGGTGGGGCCGCGGGGGGGGCGTGATCCGACCGGC
>NZ_JBFBAD010000064.1:0-64390 GCF_040682075.1 Actinoplanes sp. NPDC051411
GGCCGGTACTGCCCCCAGCCGGCCGGGCGCGGCTCGTTTACCGGCGGGCCATGATCAGGGCCGCCGGATCGGTGCAGACCAGTTCGAGCGCCCGGGCCACCAGGCCGGCGTCGAAGGTCGAGGCGTGGAACGTCGCCTCGATGTGCAGGACCCCGTTCATCTCGCTGGTTGTCAGCGTGATGCCCTCCGGGCCGTTGAGTGTCGGCACGCTCTGGTTGACCCGCCAGGCCGGTTCGGTCGCCCAGGCCAGGTCGCCGAGCGTGTCGTGCCGGCCCTGGTTGCTGAAGGTCAGCCGGGGGCGGGGCCGGACCGTGATCTGCGACGGGAACGCGTCGGGCATTCCGGGGGCGCCGAGCAGCCCGATCTTGCCGGTACGCAGCATCATCATCGTCAGGATGCGGCCGGTGCCGAGTTCCGACTTGATCGTCGTGTGGATCGCCATCGGGTCGGTCAGGTTGTCCGGCGACAGGTAGGGCCCGAAGCAGAAGTTGCTGTCGATGATCGTGCCGTCGGCCAGGTAGCGCCGGGCGTCGGCCAGGAAGGTGCCGCCGGAGAGGTCGGGGTCGAAGCCGAGTTCGCCGAGAGCGGCCGTGAACGCCGCGAACGTGATCGCCGAGGTGGTGACTCCCGGGGCGTACTCGTCGCGCCAGGCCCGCATCTGCTTGAGCACCTTGGCCGACCGGGCCGTGCGGACCGTCAGGTCGGGCCGCCAGGGCCGCATCGCGGTCTCCTCGTGGGCCGGCGGCCGGGTGAAGCTGAGGCCGGTCTTCCAGCGTCCGGGCTTGGTGCCGAACTGCTTCCACCACGCCTTGAACAGCGCCAACCGGGGCCGGGCGAGCGGCGGGACGCGGGCCGGGCGGTATTCGGACGCCGCGTCGACCAGCTCGTGGAGCAGAACGTTGACCGGGCCGGCGTCGCCGTACGCGTGCGAGACCTTCATCGCTACGTAGCCGCCACCGACCAGGATCCGCACCGGGTGGTGCCCGCGCGGCTCGGCCTGCAGCTGCCGTGTCATCGCGTCGAAGTCGACCGGCCCGTCGCCCAGGTCGGTGACCGCTTCCTCGATGTACGGGCCGATCTCCGACGCGTAGAGGTGCTGCCAGCGGCCGCTCGACCGGTCGAGCCGGGACACCGCGCGGTGCTTCGGGTCCTCCTGGTAGAGGCCGAGCAGGGCCAGCCGGAGGCGGGGCGCGTTGACCCCGGTCAGCGGGCCGATCGTGCGGATGTATTCGAGCGGCAGCCAGGCCCGCTCGTGGACGGTGAGACGGGTCGTCGACATGACCTTGACTCCGGGCTCGTCGGTGGTGGTGAAAACGACCCGCAGGACGGTCGGGGCTACGAGCAGCGTCTCGATTCCCATCACGATGGCGACTGCGGCGACCAGGTCGGTGAGGCTGCCCCGGCTGCCGCCGTACCAGGCGGCCAGCAGTTCGGCGGCGCCGGCGAAGACCGAGAAGATTCCGGCGCCGCGGACCCGGTTCTGCACTCGCGACACGGCCAGGAAGAAGTGGTGGAAGACGAACGGCACGTACGTGAGGGCCAGGATGCGCAGCGCCGTCGTCGCGGAAGCCGCGTAGGCGTGGCCGAAGACCGACATGATCGGGCCGGCCAGAGCGACCACCAGCAGCGAGACCGGCAGGCCGCCGCCCAGGCAGAGGGCCAGGCCGACCCGTACCTTGGAGCGCAGCGCGGCCCGGTCGCCGCTGGTCACGGCGAACAGGGTGAGCGCGATGTTGCCCGGCACCATGGCCAGGAACGACAGCACCATGAACGCGGTGTAGAAGGAAGCGTTGGCCTCGGCCGACAGCACCGCGGTGACGACCAGCGGCAGCGCGGCCCGGGGCAGATAGGTCGCCAGGTTGAGCAGGTTGTGGTCGAAGGCGGCCCGGCCACGCCCGTGCAGCAGCGACAGCCGCGGCCGCAGCGAGTCGATCAGGCCGCGCCGGCGGAGCGCCCGGGCGAGGATCGCGGTCGACAGCACGATGCCGGCGACCCAGGTCAGCAGCAGTTCGCCGCCGTTGAGGGTGAACGGCAGCAGCGCGGCCGCGCCGAGCAGCACCAGCTTGATCACCGAGAACCAGGCGTTGCGCATCAGCTGCAACGGGCCCTGCAGCAGCCCGACCAGGGCCTCGTCGAGCACCAGGGTGATCGCGTTGAGCGCGATTCCGGCGACCAGCAGGATGGTCGCCGGAGTGCTGTTTCGCAGCCCGGGAAGGTAGAGGTGGGCCACGATCACGTAGAGGACGCCGCCGATGGTCGCGGCGGTGCCGGCGACCATCAGGCAGGTCGAGATCAGGTCCCACTTGCGGTCCTTGAGCGACGGCAGGTCGCTGATCAGCATGGTGCCCATGCCGAACATGCCGATCGTGCCGATCAGCGTCATCGCGGAGACGGCGGCCGAGGCCTGGCCGACGGCCGCGGCGGGCGCGATCCGCGCCGCCACCCACCAGTACGCGAAGCCGAACAGTGAAGTGATCAACGTGGTCGCCATCAGCGAGCCGGCGTTGAGGAAGAGGTCCACGTGCCCGCGCAGGCGGCCGGGCAGTCCCGTCCGGGGGAGGGCGGGGGCGCGGTGGGATCGAGCCTCGGTGGCGGTCACTCGACAACCGTAATTACTCGCCGTATATCTCGGGTAGGGCGAAGCGGCCGGAAGATCGGTTACCTGTCAGCGTGGTTACCTGGCCGAATGGCTGAGGAATGGGGCAATTGGGGTTGGTGCTAACAGTTACTTTAAGTTACAGCCAGCCGGACCGACGGAAACGCCAGTAGAGGCCTCCGCAGATCACGGCCATCGCCACGACCGCCGCCGAGAAGCCGTACGGCGACCCGAGCCCGGGGATGTGTTCGAAGTTCATGCCGTACAGGCCCGCGATCACCGTCGGCACGGCGGCGATGGCGGCCCACGCGGCGATCATCCGCATGTCGTTGTTCTGGTCGACCGACACCTGGGCCAGCCGGGCCTGCAGGATCGAGTTGAGCAGGTCGTCGAAGCCGGCCACCCGGTCGACCGCCCGGGCCAGGCGCCCCCGCACGTCGGCGAAGTAGGGGCGCAGGGCAGCCGGCGGCTCGGCCACCTCGACCAGCCGGGCCAGCGGCTCCTGCAGCGGCAGCACCGCCCGCTTGAACTCCACCATCTCCCGCTTGAGCTGATAGAAGTGGGCGATGCCGGCGCTGCGCTGGGCGGCGAAGGTCTCCTCCTCGAGCCGTTCCAGGTCGCGTTCGACCAGGTCGGCCACCGCGAGATATTCGTCGACCATCTGGTTGGCCACGGCGTGCGCCACCGCCCACGGGCCCTGCCGGAGCGCGGCCGGGCGCTTCTCGAGGTCACGGCGTACGGGCCAGAGCGCGCCGGCCGCGCCGTGCCGCACCGTGATGACGAACCAGGGGCCGACCAGCACCGTGACGTCGCCGGTGTCGACCACCTCGGACGTCGCGGTCAGCTCGTCGTGCTCGACGTAGCGGGCCGTGCGCAGCACCAGCCGGGTGGTGTCGCCGATGGTGTCGACCAGGGGCCGGTGCCCGGGGTCGATCGTCTGCTCGACGACCAGCTCGTGCAGGCCGAAGATCTCGCCGACCGTCCGCATGGTCGCCCGGTCGGGCTCGTGCAGGCCGAGCCACACGAAGGCGCCCCGCTGCCGGCGGGCCTGCCGGGCCGCCTCGGTGAAGTGCGGCCGCTCGGGCCGGCGGGTGCCGGAGGCGTAGACGCCGCAGTCGACGATCGCGTCGGGGTTGGGGCGGCGCCGGGCGGCCGGGGCCGGCCGGTCGCGGGGGGCGATGCCCTCGATCAGGCGGCCGAGCGCCCGCGGGATGAGTTCGGACCCGAGCATGGCATGACCGTAGCGGTCGGGCGCGACACAGGACACAATCTGACCGCAATCTCCGGCACCCTGGTGTCATGGCCAACACCAGTGCCCGCATGCTGCGCCTGTTGTCGCTGCTCCAGACCCATCGCTACTGGGCCGGCCCGGAGCTGGCCGGGCGGCTCGAGGTGAGCGAGCGCACCCTGCGGCGCGACGTCGACCGGCTGCGCGAGCTGGGCTATCCGGTGGACGCCAGCCGGGGAGTCGCCGGTGGCTATCAGCTGCAGGCCGGGGCGGCGGTGCCCCCGCTGCTGCTCGACGACGACGAGGCGGTGGCGATCGCGGTCGGGTTGCGGACGGCGGCGGCCGGCGCGGTGGCGGGCTTCGAGGAGACTTCCGTACGCGCCCTGGCCAAGGTCATCCAGCTGCTCCCGCCGCGCCTCCGCCGCCGCGTCGACGCGCTGCGGGTGGCAACCGCGCCCGGCGGCTTCGGTGGCGGCCCGACCCTCGACGCGGACGTGCTCACCACGATCGCGCTGGCCTGCCGGGGCGAGGAGCGGCTGCGCTTCGACTACACGGCACGCGAGGCCGAGACGACCGCCCGCCACGTCGAGCCGCACCGGCTGGTCTCGCTCGGCCGCCGCTGGTATCTCGTGGCGTGGGATCTCGACCGCGGCGACTGGCGCAGTTTTCGCGTCGACCGGCTCAGTGAACCGGCGATGACCGGTGCCCGCTTTCGTCCGCGCGAGCTGCCGGGCGGCGACCCGGTCGCCTGGCTGCGGTCGCGGATCGCGGCGATCCCGACCCGGCACGAGGTGTCGCTCCTGCTGGAGGCTCCGGCCGAGCGGGTGCGGGCCGTGGTCGGCTATTGGGGGAACGTCGAGCCTCTGGACGATCGGAGGTGCCGGCTGCGGATGAGCGTCGACGATCTGAGCTGGCCGGTCATGGTGCTCGGCGTGGTCGGCGCGCCCTTCACCGTCGAGTCGCCGCCCGCCCTGGACGATCGGGTGCGGGCCACCGGCGAACTGTTGCTTGGTGCCACGGATCGGCGCCCCCGTGGCGCCGATCCGCAGTGATGAAACTAGTCAACGGGTGCGACAACTTTCCGCTTGTTTCAGCGAAGGCTTATATAAGAATCAACTGGTCTACTTCGGATCCCGGAAACCGGATGCCGTGCCGTCGGTGAGTCCCGGATACTGGGCGCCGTGACCGATGTCCCGCGCAGTGTCGACGAGCTGATCGCGCTGACCGGCCCGGTGAAATACCTCTTCTTCTGGGGCCACCGGCCGCAGCCCGACGGCCGCCTGGGCCGCGGCTGCCTGAGTCAGTGGTGGCCGGCCGAGTTCACGATCGACGCCGTGCGCTTCCGCACCGCCGAGCACTACATGATGTGGCGCAAGGCGACCCTGTTCGGCGACACCGCGATGGCCGAGCGCATTCTCGAGGCGGAGCATCCCCGCGACGCCAAGATGCTGGGCCGCGGTGTGGCCGGCTTCGACGACCGCAAGTGGGTGGCCGAGCGCTTCGAGATCGTGGTCACCGGCAGCGTGGCCAAGTTCGGGCAGAGCGACGACCTGCGGGCGTGGCTGGTCGGCACCGGCGACCGGGTGCTGGTCGAGGCCAGCCCGACCGACCGGGTCTGGGGCATCGGCCTGGCCGCCTCCGACGAGCGGGCGTCCGATCCGGTCCGCTGGCGCGGGCTCAACCTGCTCGGCTTCGCGCTGATGCGGGCCCGGGAGCAGCTCAGGTCGCGTTGACGTCCATCGTCACGGTGCCCATCGTGCCCCGGAGGATGTATTGCGTGATCAGCGTGTGATAGCCCTCGGTCAGCGGCACCGTGATGCCGGTCAGCGCGCACGTGCGCTCGGGCAGCGTGCGCGGGCCCGGGCTGGCGTCCGCGTCGACCGGGCCCAGCCAGCGCAGCGCGACCGGCTGACCGTCCAGACTGGCCGACCCGTCGACGCCGACCTGCTCGGTGTAGTCGCGGGAGCACATCGGCAGCGTCACGCCCGACATCGAGGCGGCCACCACCAGCAGCGACGCGCCGGCCGGCACGTTGCATCCCCAGTTGGCCGAGGCCTGCCCGGAGGGGGCGGCGACAAACCAGAGGTCGGACTGCTTGTCGAACGAGCAGTGCGCACCGCCGCGCGGGGTGGTGCTCCAGGCCGACCACTGCTGCAGCAGGGGAGCATCGACGATCGGCGGCACGGGCGCGGCCGACGGCGACGCCCCAGGCCGGCCCGCCACCCCGCAGGCACCGAGGATCAGCGGGAGCAGCAGGAGGAGAAGCGCGCGTCGGAGCACTCGCGAGAGACTACCGCGCCCCCTCGATGATCGACGAAATGGGCAGAATGGTGGCATGACGATTCTGGGCGCCATCACCCTTCCGCAGAACCCGCCGGAGACCCTGCGCGAAGTCGCGACCACCGCCGACCAGGCCGGTCTCGACGAACTCTGGCTCTGGGAGGACTGCTTCCTCAACGGCGGCGTCGCCGCGGCCACGGCCGCTCTCGCCTGGACGACGAACGTGCGGGTGGGCATCGGCATCATGCCGGTGCCGTTCCGCAACGTCGCGCTCTGTGCGATGGAGATCGCCACGATGGCCCGGATGTTCGGCGGCCGGGCGATGCCCGGCATCGGCCACGGCGTTCAGGAATGGATGGGCCAGGTGGGGGTCCGGGCGGCATCGCCGCTCACGCTCCTGCGGGAGTACGCGTCGTCGCTGCGTTCCCTGCTGCACGGCCGGACCGTCACGATCGACGGCCGTTACGTCCACCTCGACGCCGTCAGACTCGACCACCCGCCGACTCCCGCGCCCGGCCTGCTGGTCGCCGCGACCGGCCCGAAGACGCTGGCCCTGGCCGGCGAGACGGGCGACGGCACGGTCCTGTCCGGCGGCACTTCCCCGGCCGACGTGGCCGCGGCGTGCAAGCTGATCGCCCCGGCCGGCGGCCACGACGTCATCGTCTTCGTTCCCGTGGCGAGCGGCCCCAACGCCGCCGCCCGGCTGCGGGCCGCCGCCGAGCACTGGGGCCAGTCGTACATCGGCGTGGGCGGCGAGCCGGCCACCATCGCCGACGGCGTCCGCGAGTTCGCCGCGGCCGGCGCCACCCGGGTCATCCTCAACCCACTGCCCGACGAGCCCTCGGCGGCCGGCTTCGTCCGCTTCGCCGCCGACCGGGTCCGTCCCCTGATCGACTGACTCCGCCTTGTGCCGCCGGGCTAGCGTGCCCGATATGCCGATTTCGCCGTATGTCAAGAGCCTGCGCGCCGACCTCGGGTCACGCCTCCTGCTCCTGCCCGGGGTCAGCGCGGTGGTCCTCGACGCCGCCGGCCGGGTGCTGCTCGGCCAGCGGTCCGACGACGGCTCCTGGGAACTGATCGCCGGTTCGATGGACCCGGGCGAGCAGCCGGCCGAGACCGTCGTCCGCGAGGTCTACGAGGAGACGGCCGTGCACGTGGTGACCGAGCGGATCACCAGCGTCTTCACCCATCCGCCGTACACCTATCCGAACGGCGACCGGTGCGAGTACGTCGACATCACGTTCCGCTGCCGCCCGGTCGGGGGCGAGGCGCGGGTCAACGACGACGAGTCGCTGCAGGTCGGCTGGTACGCGCTGGACGCCCTGCCGCCGGTCACCGAGCTGTCCCGCCGCCGCATCGAGACGGCCCTGACCCCGGGCGAGGCGGCCTGGTTCGCCGGTCAGCCCTGATCGAGCGGGCGCAGCCGCACGAAGTCGTGGTGCAGCTCCGACCCGACCAGGAATCTCTTCTCGCCGACCACCTCGAAGCCCTGCTTCGCGTAGAACTTTCCCGCCCGCACGTTCTGCTGGTTGACCCCGAGCCAGCACGACTTCGCGCCGGTGCGGGCGGCCTCGTCGAGGGTCGCCGCCATCAGCGCGGCCGCCGCCCCCGAGCCGTGCCGGTCCTCGGTCAGATAGAACTTGCTGAGCTCGATGCTGGTCGCGGCGTCCGCCGCCGCGTCCACCACCGCGGCCACGCCCGGGTCGGCGATCGGGCCGCCGACCAGCATCGAATAGCCGATCGGCTCGTCGTCGTGGGCCACGATCAGCAGGATCCGGGCCGGGTCGGCCAGATAGTCGGCGAAACGCTCCCGCGACAGGTGCAGCGCGATGAACGCGTCGACGTCGGCCGGGCGGGTTCCGGGCGGGCAGGCCAGGGCGAACGTACGCGCGGCCAGGTCATGCAGGAGATGTGCGTCGTGTGATCCGGCGCGACGAGTCGTGATCGACATGGAAAGACAGTTTAAGGTTTCCAGCGTGCGCGCTCCCATGAGACGACTCGGTGACGTCATTCCCCTTCCGGCGTCCGTGCGGCCCGACGAGGCCGCGACCTTCACTGTCACCGCCGGCACGGCGGTGACCGCCGACCCGGCTGTCCTCGGCGTCGCCGAGCGGCTGGCCGGGCTGCTCCGCGAGGCCTCGGGCCATCCGATCCCACTGAGCGGGAACGGCTCGATCAGGCTGCTGCTCGACGGCGAGACCGGCGCCGACGACGGGAAGAACCCCGAGGGCTACTCGCTGACGATCGAGGCGGACGGCGTCACGCTGCGCGCCCCGGCCGCTCAGGGCCTGTTCAACGGGGTGCAGACGATCCGGCAGCTGATCCCGCTCGGCACCGGCGGCGACATCCCGCTGCCCGGCGGCCGCATCGAGGACGAGCCGCGCTTCGCCTACCGCGGGACGATGCTCGACCTGGCCCGCCATTTCTTCGCGCCGGAGCAACTCCGGGCCTATATCGACGCGATCGTCCAGTTCAAGATCAATCACCTGCACCTGCACCTCACCGACGACCAGGGCTGGCGGCTCGAGATCGCCTCGCGGCCCCGGCTCACCGAGGTCGGCGGCGGCGCGGGCACGGGCGTCGACGGCGCGGGACCGGGGTTCCTCACCGCGGGCGACTACACCGACCTGGTGGCGTACGCGGCGGAACGCTTCGTCACGATCGTCCCCGAGATCGACATGCCCGGGCACGTCAACGCGGCCCAGGTGGCGTACCCCGAACTGGCGCCCGAGGGGCGCTCACCGCAACCACGCACCGACACCGAGGTCGGTTACAGCTCGCTGGTCGCGAGCAGCGAGAAGACCTACGAGTTCGTCGACGACGTCCTGCGGGAGGTCGCCGCGCTGACCCCCGGCCCCTACATCCACGTCGGCGGCGACGAGGCGTTCGCCACCCCGCCCGAGGACTACCGCACCTTCATGACCCGGGTGCTGCCGCTGGTCGGCAAGCACGGCAAGCGGGCCATCGGCTGGCACGAGATAGCCACCGTCGACCTGCCGCCGACCGCGATCCCGCAGTACTGGCGGGTCGAGCCGACCGACGACGGCGTGGCCCGCGCGGCCGCCGCCGGCCACCAGGTGATCATGTCGCCGGCCGACCGCACCTACCTCGACATGAAATACGAGAAGTACGACGAGTCGAGCCCGCTCGGCCTCGACTGGGCCGGTCTCGTCGGCATCGAGCGCTCCTACGACTGGGACCCGGCCGAACGCCTGCCCGGCGTGGGCGAGGAGTCGGTGCTCGGCGTCGAGTCGGCGCTCTGGTCGGAGACGCTGCGCAGCCTCGACGACGTCTGCTACATGACGTTCCCGCGGCTCGCGGCGATCGCCGAGGTGGCGTGGACGCCGCGGGCGGCCCGCGACTGGCGGCCGTTCAGCCGCCGGCTCGGTGCCTTCGGGCCGCGCTGGTCGGCCCAGGGCATCACCTTCCACCAGGACCCGGAGATCGACTGGGAGTCCTGACCGGCACCGGCACCACGATCCGGATGCCGTCACGCGGGCGGGCCGGGACGCGACCCAGGTCGATCCCGGTCCGCTGCGGCGGCAGGTAGTAGTCGAGCGCGGCCAGCTTCCGGGCCAGCGCCGACAACAGGGCGATGGTGATCTGCTCGCCCGGGCAGCGGTGGCCGGTGCGCGGATCGCCGCCGCCCTGCGGGATCAGCTCGAATTCGCCGATCGGGCGGCCGAGGAAGCGCTCCGGGCAGAACGCGTAGGGCTCCGGCCAGACCCGCTCGTCGTGGTGCTGGCCGTAGACGTCGAGCAGCACGAGCGTGCCGGCGTCCACACGAGCACCCGGTAAGCGCAGGTCACGGGTCGCCCGCCCGCCGAGGAACGGGGTGAACGGATAGAACCGGCGCACCTCGTGGGCGAAGGCCCGGGCGTAGTCGCCCCGTTCCAGGTGGTTTCGCAGGTGCGGCCACTGATCCAGGGCGTGGGCCGCGAAGGTGACGAGCCACGTCACCGCCGTCGCGGGCCGGATGACGTTGAGCACCTCGACGGCGGCGGTGCGCGGATCCAGCAGGCGCCCGTCCTCGCGGTGGTGCGCGATCGACGTCAGCGGACTGCGGGGACCGTGCTCACGGCGTACGTCCTCGATGATGGCGGCAAGCCAGCTCTCCCGGCGCCGACGGGCCGCGAGGGCCCGCGCATGGCGCGGACCGAGCGAAGCGAAACCATCAACCATGGCCAGGAGATCGGCCGGCAGCGCGGCCGGGTCGCGCTGGGTTTCCGGTACGCCGGCCCAGCGGGTCACCGCGGCCGCGATGATCCGGGCCGTCTCGTCGAACAGCGAGACCTCCGGCCCGCCCCGCCACCGCCGCGCGGCCGCCTCGAACTCCTCCTCGGCCAGCGCGGCCAGCCGGTCGACCCCGTCGCCGGTCAGCAGGTCGACGAACATCGCCTTGCGGTGCCGGTGAGCCGGCCCGTCGAGGGTGTGCACGGCGCCCCGGCCGAACAGCGTCGCCACCACCGGATGCGGCAGCGCGGTGTGCCGCTGAAGGTTGCCCTCGGCGTAGAAGAACCGCGCCGCCTCGGGACCGCCGATCGCGACCGCCCGCTGACCCAGCACCCGGAGGGGAACCGGCCGCCCATTTGCCCGGCGACGCAGATCGGGTAACCAGGCGTACCCCTTCAGGGTGAACAGGAGACTCTGGTCGATAGGCACCATGGCGGTCCGTATCCCCTTCGGTGACGGCCTGAGACCGGCTTCGAAAACTTCCTTAAATCTCCCCTCCGGCGGACCTCCCGTCTCCGGTTTCGTCGGACCGTCGCCCTAGAGTTGCCTCCGATCCGGTCCAACTTCGTCTTGTGGGGAGCGTGGGGTGCGCGAGGGCAATCGGGCGACGAGGTCGGCCGCCCTGGTCGCCGGCTTCTGGCTGACCGCCTGGCTCCAGGTCGTGGCGGCGCTGGCGATAGTCCTGCTGGTCCTGGCCCTCCTGCCGCCCGCGGCCGCGGTGCGGATCGGCGCGCCGCTGTGCATCGCCACCGCCGGGCTGCTCTGGTTCGCGACGGCGCGCGCTCTCCGCGTGCGCCACGCGACCCCGGCCGGCGTGCCGGTGACCCGCTCCGACGCGCCCGCGCTGTGGTCGCTGATCGACGCGGCCGCGGCCACCGCCCAGGCCGCCCCGCCCGACGGCGTGACCGTGACCGCCGACGCGCGGGCCTGGATCGGCGAGCGCTCCCGGCTGATCGGCCTGCGCGGCGGCCCCCGCCAGCTCTACCTGGGCCTGCCCCTGCTCCAGGCGTGGGACACCGCCCGCCTCGGCGCCGTGATCACCCACGAGTTGGCCCACAGCTCCACGGTCCTGGGCCGGTTCGCCCCGGTGGCCTACCGGGGCCGCCTGGCCGTGACCCGCATCGTCCGGCGCATTCCCCGGCGCAGCCCGGCCGGCCCGCTCCTGAGGGCCTACGCCTCGTTCTATCGCCGCCTCGACTCCTCGTTCGCCTGGGCGCAGGAACTCGCCGCCGACCGGGCCGCGGCCGCGTTCGCCGGCCCCCGCCCGGCCCTGGCCGTGCTCCGCGACGCACCCGCCCTCGAAGAGATGCAGCACCTGTTCCACGCCGAATACCTGAGCCCCGGCTGGCAGGCGGGCTTCGTCCCGCACGACGTCTTCGGCGGCCTCCTGCGCGTGCTGGCCGCCCGCCCCGACGAGATGGCCCGCCTCCGCACCCTCACCCCCGACCCCGCCCCCGAGGGCGACACCCACCCGCCCCTCGCCGACCGCGCGACCGCCCTGTCCGCCCTGATCCCTTCCGACGCCCAGCCGTCTCCAGAGACCCAGCCGTCTCGGGAAGCCCAGCCATCTCCTGAGGCCCAGCTTTCTCCTGAGGCCCAGCTTTCTCGGGAAGCCCAGCTTTCTCCTGAGGCCCAGCTTTCTCGGGAAGCCCACCTTTCTCCGGAGGCTCAGCGCTCTCCCGAGGCCCAGCCGTCGCCGGTCGAGGCACCGGCTCTCGCGGCCGTCGCGGCTCCCGACGAGCCGGCCGCCGTGCTGATCCCCGATCTGCCCGGCCTCGGCCGCGCGCTGCAGGCGGTGGCGTTCCCGGCGACCGGCCGCACGATCGTCGACTGGGACGAGTTCTTCAGCGTCACCCGCGCGGCCGAGATGGAACGCGAGGCCGACGCCGCCCTCCACGCGATCGGCCACGCCATCGGCACCCCGGTGCCCGGCCTGGCCGAAGTCCTCGACCTGGTCGCCGACGGCCGCCTGCCCAAGGCGGCCGAAGTGGTCTTCGCCGGTCTGCCCCCGGCCGAGGCCACCGACCGCATCACCGACCTGATCACCCTGCTGCTGGCCCTGGCCGCCCTCCGCAGCGGCGCCGCCCGCTGGCGCCACAGCTGGAGCGGCACCGCCGAACTGGTCGCCATCGACGGCGCCTACCTCGACCTGGCCGAACCGGCCCGCCTGGCCGCCGACCCGGCCACCGTCGACCTGGCCCGAGCCCGCCTCACCGCCCTGGGCATCGACCTGGCGGTGGCCGCCCCCGACCCGGCCCGCCCGCCGGCCCGCGTCCCGGTCCACGGCGGCGTGGTCAACGTGCTGGCCGACGGCGTACGCACCGACCTGCTCGTCCTCGAAACCGGCCTGCTCCTGCTCCCGGCCCTCCCACGCTCCCGCAACGGCGACGCCCGCCGCCGCCTGGCCCGCCTGGCCGCCGCCGGCATCAACCCCGACGGCACCCTGGCCGCCAAGCCGAGGGCCTCCGACACCCACCCGCCGACACCGGCCGAAACCGCGCTGACCGAGGCCACGGCCAGCTTCCCGACCGTCGTGCTGCGGGCGACCGGAGGCCCCCAGACCGACCCGGCCGCGGCCCGCCTGCTCCCCTATTCCGACGTGACCCGGGCCGCGGTCATGCAGGGCCGCCGCCGCCAGTGGGAGCTGACCCTGGCCGACGGCACAGTCCTCAACCTCCGCACCACCCTCGACTCCGACGAACTCCAGGGCGGCTGGGCAGCACTCGACGAGGCCGTCACCTTCCTGGCCCGCACCCGCACCCCGGCCACCCCACGCGACAGCGCCGCGGCGGACTCCGCTCCGGACCCCGCAGCCGCTCCCGGCCCCGCAGCCGCCCCCGGGTCTGCTTTGCCGGGGTCTGCAGCGTCCCGACCCGCAGCCACGCCCGGCTCCACAGCCGTCCCTGGACCCGCTCCGGCATCGGCCCCGTTCGCGCCGCCGTCCCGCACGGACGCGCCGCTTCTGCCCGCCACCGTGCCGACCCAGATGGCGACGCAGCCCGCACGCCTTTCCGATCTGGCCGCCACCCCGACCTCAGGCGGCCCGGTTCCGGCCCCCGCACCGATTTCCGGCGAGCTCTGAGTCTCGGCGAGCTCTGAGTCTCGGGGAGCTCTGTCTCCGGCGAGCTCTGAGTCCCCGGGCAGCTCTGAGTCCCCGGGCAGCTCTGAACCCTCCGGGCAGGTCTGGGCCGTACCGTCTGTGGATAACCGGCCGAAAGTGTCGTACCCATCGGCTTGACTGGACCCACCCAGTTCTGGGGTGGGGTGGGCATAGGGAGCGGCCGCAGAAACAGCGACCACTAAGCACGCGTACCAGACCACATGACCGCTTTGGCTGGTAAACGACGTGATCCGCTTCAGATCATGCGGAAAGCGGCGTGAACTTCGGCCGGTTGCTGAGCCGTACCTGAAAGCGATGGCGGCAACACCGTCGCATCCGCGACGTTCCAGCGACCAATCCGTCACCTTCGGTCACAATAATCTCAGGGGCAATTCGCTTACCGTTTCCCGGTTTGGGTACCTCACGGCCGGGACGGGGCGCGATCATCGCCTTGGAACAGGGGAGGCGCGCTGATGGATCGGGGACCGATGGCGCTCTTCGGGGCAATCGTGGCCGTCGGCCTCGGCCCCGCGTTGTGGCTGGGTGCACAGTTCGGCCGGTTCGACGTGGCGCCGCCGAGCCCGCCCGTGCCGGTCGACCGCACCCACGACGACACCACCCAGCTGATGGGCGGCACCGCCGGCGGCGGAAATGAGACCGGCGACGACAGCACTCCGGTCGGCGTCACTCCGCGCACCCACGTCCGCCCGGCTAAGGCCACCCCGTCCGCCACGCCGTCGAGCAGCCCTACCGACATCACCCCTTCGGCGTCCCCGTCCGTCAGCGGCTCCTCCAGCCCGTCCGCAAGCCCAAGCGACTCGACCGACCCGCCCACCAGCGGCGACGGCGGTGGCAACGGCGGCGACGATTCCACTCCGCCCTCGCCGCCGGCCAACGACGGCGACAACGGTTCCGGTGACAGCGGCGGCACGGGTGATGGCATCGGCGACGGCTCGCTCCACGCTGAGACCGGCAGCCAGATCCAGAACTGACCGCCGGCCAAGGGCCGGCGTGGGCCTCAACGCTGAGACCGGCGGCCAGATCCAGAACTGACCGCCGGCTGAGGACCGGCGTGGGCCTCAACGCTGAGACCGGCAGCTAGATCCAGAACTGACCGCCGGCCAAAGGCAGGCGTCGGCGTCAGAGGCGGGGCACGCAAAGGTCAGCCATCCAAGAGCCGAGGCCCGAGGCCCGAGGCCCAAGGCCCAAGGCCCCAGGCCCGGCGCGGGGGGCTCGGGACGGTCAACTCTCCGGGGTCAGCGCGACGACCGGGATCTGGCGCCCGCCCGCCTTCTCCTGGTGCTCGGCGAAGAACGGGAACTTCTCCTTGATGATCGACCACTCGCGGTCGTAGTCGGTGCCCGTCAGCGGCGCCGCGACGGCCGGGAACCGGGACTCCGGCAGCTCCACCGTGACCGCCGGCTCGGCGATCAGGTTCAGGTACCACGACGGATGCTTGGTCGCGCCCGCGTTGGACGCGATCACCAGCAGCCGGTCGTCGGATGCGGCCCGCACGTACATCATCGGGCTCGTCCGCTCCTCGCCGGTCCGCCGCCCGCGGGTCGTGAGCAGCAACAACGGCCGATTTGCCATCGACTTGCCACCATCGGCCCGGAACTCCGAGATCAGCTGCCGGTTGTACGCCAACTGGTCATCCGGCATCGTCATGAAATATCCTCTCTCGTCGGGAATGTTCGAGTCGGGAACGTTCGAGTAGAGCGCGGCCAGCCCGCGAGCCGTCCGTGCGAACAGCGCCCGAAGCTCCGGCGGCGACAACACTTCCGCCGAATCGCCGAGCTTCAGCAGTTCGATGTGCCCGTGCCGCACCGATTCGATCGGCACCGTGGTCACCAGCCAGCCGGACGCGTCCGGCCCCGAGGCCGCCGCCCGCGCCTGCCGGGACATCTCGGGCGGAAACACGAACGCCATCCGGTCGAGCGCCGCCGAGGTCATCCGGACGGTCGCCGACATCCGGTACACGCTCTGTTCGTAGCGGGAGGTCCATTCCCGCCAGAACGAGGGCAGGTCGAAATCGGCCGGCCGCTCCACGGGCGTCGGCAGCAGCGAGGCCGACAGAATGTTCGTCACCCGGTAGGTCGCGGTCCGCGTCGCCGACCCGGCCACCAGGTACCACCGGCCGGCCTTCAACACGACCCCGAGCGGATCGAGCGTGCGGGTCACCTCGCGCGGCGCTTTCCACCGCCGATAGCGGATTTCCAACTGCCGCCCGCTCCACACCGCGTCGGCGACGATCGACAGGTAGGGCGTCGGCTCGTCGGCCCGGAACCATCCGGGTGCGTCGAGGTAGAAGCGTTCGCGTACGCGATC
Organism: Actinoplanes sp. NPDC051411; assembly: GCF_040682075.1. NCBI lineage: Bacteria > Bacillati > Actinomycetota > Actinomycetes > Micromonosporales > Micromonosporaceae > Actinoplanes > Actinoplanes sp. NPDC051411. The sequence continues at coordinate 15,766 of NZ_JBFBAD010000064.1, forward strand.
GGCCCGTTCCGCCAGCTCACCCGGCAGCGACGCGCGCAGCTTGAGTTGCGCGGCGGCCAGGACCGAGCCGAGCCCCAGCTCGGCCGCCGGGCCCGGCATGGCGGCCAGATAGAGCGATCCCGCCTCGTCCGACGTCATGCCGGTGAGCCGGGTGCGATAGCCGTCGAGCAGTTGATAGCCGCCCGTCGGGCCCCGATCGGCATAGATCGGAACGCCGGCCGCCCCGAGCGACTCGACGTCGCGGTAGACCGTGCGCACCGAAACCTCGAGCTCATCGGCGATCGCCTGCGCTGTCATCCGCCCACGCGTCTGCAGCAACAGCAGGAGAGAAACCAAACGGCCGGCACGCACACCGGCCAAGCTATCCGGCGAAAGCTGACAACGGGCGTCAGCTTTCCGGGCGTACGCGGATTGAGCCGTGCAGAAAGGCGCGGAGACAGTTCGCCTCCGCGCCGGTCCGTGCGCTCAGAGTGAGGTGATCCGCTTCAGGATGTCCCGGTAGCCCCGCAGCTCGACGCGGTACCGCTCGGTGTCGTCGCCGTCACCGGCCAGGCCGTCCTTCTGTGACTTGAGCGCGCTCGTGACCTTGTCGATCGCCTCGTCGACCAGGGCGCCCGCCTGCTCGGTGGCCTCCTTGGGGTTGTCGACGAAGTTGAGCGCGATGTCGCGCAGCCGCTCGGTGAACGAGTCGCCGTCGGTGAACAGCCGGTCCCCGACCGGGGACGCGCTCGGGTCGGGCTTGGCCCCGGTCGCCGCGTCGGCCGCACCGACCGGCACCGCGGGGGTCACCGCGGCCTCGGTCGCGTTTTCGGTCTCCGACGCCCGCTCGTCGTCGGTGGTCTCGGCCGCCCGCTCGCCGTCGGTCGCGGCCGTGGTCTCGTCCGGCGCCGTCGCCCCGACCGGTGCCGTCTCGTCGAGGTCGCGCTGCTCGTCGGCCGTCTCGGAACGGGTGGCCGCGTCGGCGTCGTCGACCGTGGTCATCGAGCCGTCCGGGCCGTAGGTGGTCGTGGTGCCGCCGCGCTGCTCGGCCCCCGGCTCCTCGTCGAGCCGCTTCGTGTCGTCGGCGTCGGCGGCGTCAGCGGCGTCAGCGGCATTGGTGGTGTCGGCGGCATTGGTGGTGTCGGCGGCATTGGTGGTGTCGGCGGCCTCCGAAATATCCGAAGCGCTCGAGACCTCCGAGTCGTTCGAAGCCGCTTCCGAGTCGGCGCGATGCGAGCCCGGGTGGTCGCCGTCCCGATCGCGGTCGTCGAGTGGCAGGTCGAGCGGGTCGTCGCCGCGGTTGGAGTCGGCGTCGCGTACGAGATCGTCGCCGTCATGGCGCACCTCGCTGTCGTCCCGGCGCAGCGACTCGTCGCGCAGGTCCGAATCCGCGTCGCGGCCTTCCTCGCGGTCATCGTGCGCCTGCGGCTCGACCGGTTCGGCCTCCGCGGTGTCGGAACCGGGCGCGTCGCTCCACGGCGACCCGATCCGCTGCTGCGGCACCGCCACCCCGTCGGTGTCGGCGCGGTCGCGATCGTTCTCGCTGTCGACGGTCTCCCGGTCGTCTTCGTTCTCTTTGGCTTCGTTGGAGAAGAAACGCATGGTCGGGGCTCCTAGCGGCTGGTGTCCGAGGCGGTCGTGGTGGTGTCGTCGGCGGCCTTACGGGGAGCCGGCGCCGGCGGCTCCGGAGTGTCCTCAGTAGTAGCAGCAGCGGACCGCTCGGCGGCAGTATCCGCGCCGCTCTCCGGTAGGTCGGACGAATCGGAAACCTCGACCGGTTTCGACCGGTCGGCAACCGGTGCCGAGTCGGGGGACTGCACCGGATCGGTGCCCAGGAGATCGGCGAAGAGGGCCCGGTAGTGCACCAGCGCCTGGCGCAGGTCCTCGGTGCTCGCTGTGCCGCCCCGGTTGCGCTCGCTGATCTCGTGCGCGTCGCGGTAGTGCCCGAGCGTACGGGCGTGCTCGACCGAAAGGTCGGCCAGCCGGTCCTCGTAGTCGTGGGTGGGGTAGCCGCGCTCGGTGATCAGACGGGTGACCAGGTCGTCGGCCGTGCCGACCGCCTCGCCCGGGTCGTCGACGAACTTGAGCTGCACCTCTTCCCAGTCGGCCGAGTATTTCGCCTGCGACTCCGGCGACAGCGGCTTGAGCTCCAGCTCGGAGTGCCGCCGCTCGCGTTCGCGCAGCTCCTTCTCGGCCTCGGTCCGGTTGCCGGAGTCGGCCACCGCCCGGTCGTACTCGGGTCCGAAGGTGCTCTGCAGTTTCTTGCGCCGACCCGCTTGCACGCCGTAGACGATCGCGGCGATGACCACCAGGACGACGATGATCAGGACGATGATGAGTATGGGGGACATCGGCCTCCTCCTTCTTCCCCGCCCGTTATTCCCACTAGCGGTGGGTCGCCAATCACGCACGGCCAGAAAAGAGCGCGGGCGGAAGAAAAGGGCCGGTTCGATGGGAAGGGTCCATTGTTGTGTCGCAACAACGACGGTGCAGATAGTGATCACGCAACCGCAAAGTCCCTGAACAATTAGGACACTGTCCGCAAATTGCCTCATCGTCGAGGTGGCTGTGATTGAAGGTTTTACGTATCCTCGCGGAGGCGTACAAGGCGGGACCTCATGAGATCGCCGATGCGATGAGAAGCAGCCAACCCTCGGGCGGAGCCTGATGAGAACCCGCAACTGGTCGATCCGTTCGAAGATCATCGCGTTGATCACCGTGCCGCTGGTGGCGTTCCTCGCGCTCTGGATCTTCGCGACCACCCTGACCGCCGGACCGGCGTTCAACCTGCTGCACGCCCGCACGCTGGTCGACCAGGTCGGCAGCCCGGGCATCGAGCTGGTCGGGCAGCTCCAGCGCGAGCGGCTGTTCTCGGTCGAATACCTCTCGGGCACCGGCACGCTGCCCCAGGCGCTCGCCGACCAGCGCGCGGCCACCGACCGGGTCGCCGCCCAGTTCCGCAAGACGGCCGGTGGCGACGCGGTGCAGAACGCGGCCAACGACGCGCTCCGCAACCGGATCGCCGGCATCTTCACCGAACTCGACAGCCTGAACGGCAACCGCGGCCACATCGACCGCCGCGAGATCGACGCGATCGGCGCGCAGAACTTCTACAACAAGGTCATCGACGGCGCGTTCAAGATGTTCGCCGCCTGCGCCACCTTCAACGACCAGTCGATCGACCGCGAGCTCAAGGCCCTGACCACGGTCGGCAACGGCGAGGAATACCTCGGCCGGGTCGACTCGCTGGTCGCCGGCGCGACCGCCGCCGGGTCGCTCAACGCCGACATGCGCAACGAGCTGCTGCAGGACGTCGGCACCGCGCGTTACCTGCTCGACCAGGGCATCGACGACATGACGGCCGACGAGCGCGCCCAGTGGGTCGAGCTCAGCGCGGGCGACGGCTACATCCGGCTCGACAAGATGCTCGACCAGCTGGTGCAGGACAGCAAGGTGGACGCTCCGCCGCCGGTCGCCAGCTCGGTCTACCGCCCGACCTACGTCGCGGTCGGCCAGCAGGTGCGCGAGTTCGAGGACCACGCCACCGACTCGCTGGCCAAGCGCGCGACACCGCTGGCGGTGAGCGTGCTGGTGCGTCTCGCCCTGGCCGCCGTGCTCGGCCTGCTCGCCCTGGTGATCTCGCTGATCGTCTCGGTCAAGATCGGCCGCTCGATCGTCGGCCGGCTGGGCCGCCTGCGCGCCGAGGCCCAGGAGATGGCCGACGAGCGCCTGCCCTCGGTCGTGCGGCGGCTGCAGCGCGGCGAGCAGGTCGACGTCGACGCGGAGACGCCCCCCTTGGCGTACGGCCTGGACGAGATCGGCCAGCTCGGCAACGCGTTCAACGACGTGCAGCGGACGGCCGTGCGGTCGGCGGTCGACGAGTCCACGGTCCGCCGCGGCATCAACGAGGTGTTCCTCAACATCGCCCGGCGCAGCCAGACCCTGCTGCACCGCCAGCTCGCGCTTCTCGACAAGATGGAACGCCGCGAGTCCGAGCCGCAGGAGCTGGAAGACCTCTACCGAGTCGACCACCTCGCCACCCGCATGCGGCGCCACGCCGAAGACCTGGTCATCCTGGCCGGCGCGGCACCCGGCCGGGGCTGGCGCAACCCGGTCCCGGTGATCGACGTCGTCCGCGGCGCGATCAGCGAGGTCGAGGACTACAAGCGCGTCGACATCCGCACGATCGAGCAGTCGGCGGTCCTCGGCCGCGCGGTCGGTGACGTCATCCACCTGCTGGCCGAGCTGCTGGAGAACGCGGCGTCGTTCTCCCCGCCCCACACCCGGGTCCAGGTCGGCGGCCAGGTGCTGCCCAACGGCTACGCGATCGAGATCGAGGACCGCGGCCTCGGCATGAGCCCGGAGGCGATCGAGGAGGCCAATCGCCGCCTGCTCGAACCGCCCGACTTCGACCCCTCGGACAGCGCCCGGCTCGGCCTCTTCGTGGTGGCGCAACTCGCCGGCCGGCACGGCATCCGGGTTTCCTTGCGCCCGTCCGCGTACGCCGGTGTGACCGCGATAGTTCTCATCCCCGGCGACCTGGTCGTGGTCGGCCCGGATCCCGCCTCCAAGGCGTGGGACCGCCCCCTGGTCGGCTCGGGCACCGAGGACCACCCGTCGCTCGCCGCCCGGCAGGGCCCCGGCCAGGTCTCGGTGGCCGGCCGCCCGGTCACCATCAACGGCACCGCCCCGCACCCGGCCGAAACCGGCTGGGAACCCCAGCCGTCAGCCCGGCCGGCCCCCGCCCCGCGCCCCGCGCTGGGCCAGCTCGGAGCGGCTGCAAACCTCGGGCCGGATGGGCTCGCCGCGCCTGGAGGCCCGGCGCGAGATGGGCTCGGCGCGGCTCCGAGCTCCGCGCCGGACGGGCTCGGCGCGGCCTTGAGTCGTGCGTTGGACGGGCTCGACTCGGCCCGGGGGCCCGCGTTCGACCCGACCGGCCCGGCGTCGGGGCGCGCGTTCGACCCGACCGGCCCGGCCTCGAGCCGCGCGCTCGGCCTGACCGGCCCGGCGTCGAGCCGCGCACCGGGTTCGAGCCCCGGCCTGGCCCCGAGCAGCACCGCCGGCGAACTCAACGCCGACGGCCTGGTCCAACGCCGCCGCAACCGCCGCCCGACGGCCCCGAAGCCGGCCTCGGCCCCACCCTCCGGGCCCACCGCTCCCGACAGCCCGCCCGGAACCGGACCCGCGGGCACCGACTTCTCCAACCTGGCCGGGCCGTCCGGCCTGGCCGGCCCCCGAATCCCGGCCCCGCGGTCGCCGGAGTCTCCGGTGACGCCGACCTCGTCCTCGCCGCTGTTCCCCCACGCCGGACAGCCCGGCCCGGCCGCGTCCGGCCCGCCGGCCCCGACCTCGGCCGCGCCGATGTTCGCCCCGCCGACCTCGGCACCACCGTCGCCGCCCGCCAACAGGCCGGGCATCGACGGGCCAGGCATCGACAGGCCGGGCATCGATGAGCCGAGCACCGATGAGCCGAGCGCCGGCGACCCCGGCGTCAAAGAGCCGAGCGTCAAAGAGCCGAGCAACGGCAGGCCGGGCATCGGCGGACCGAGCACTCACCGCCCGACCGGCACCGGCACGCCTGACGACAACTTGGCGAACGGATCGGCCGAGCCCGGCGACCGCAAGCCCGGCGAGGGCTCGGCATCCGCAAGCGGCCTGCCGAGCGGTCTCGGCTGGCCCGGCGGCCTGGGCTCGCCCGCCGGTCTCGACCTGCCCGCGCTGGACGCCCCGACCATCAGCCTGCCCGCGCTGGGCCGGCCGACCCCGAACCCGGCCGACGGCCCTGCCTCCACGGGCGGCCGAAACGGCAGCGGCGGCGGCCTCGGCAGCGGCGGCGGCCTCGGCAGCGGCGGCGGCCTCGGCAGCGGCGGCGGCCTCGGCAGCGGCGGCGGCCTCGGCAGGGGCGGCGGCACCGGCACCGACGGCAGCCTCGGCACCGGAAGCGGCGGCGGCCCAACCGGCAGCGGCGGCGGCCCAACCGGCAGCGGCGGCGGCTTCGGCAGCGGCAGCCCAACCGGCAGCGGCAGCCCAACCGGCAGCGGCGGCCCAACCGGCAGCGGCTGGGCCAACCGCGGCGGCGCCGGGAGTGCGGACGGCCCGGAAGCGGCCGGAGAGCTGGGGCCGTCCACCGAGGACGGGCTGCCCCGGCGGGTGCGGCAGGCCAACCTGGCGCCTCAGCTACGTCATCGCCCGCCGACCGCGCTGCCCGACGAGGAGACCGTCCCGCTGCGACCGCCGGAGCAGATCCGGGCCATCATGAGCGCCCTGCAGCAGGGCACCCAGCGCGGCCGTCGCGACGCGGCGCGGATCGGCGCGGAGCCGCCCGCCGATCCCACATCCCGGGAGGCCGGTTCCACGCCGGAGTCGTCCGACCTGGAGAAAACGGGCAACGGGGCATCGCGCGAGGGCGCCTCGTTCGCCGATGCGGCTACCGTCAGCTTTCCGGCGATCGTGAACGTCGCGGCCGCCGTTGAGGACGCAAAACACGACGCAAAACACGACGCAAAAGACGACGCAAAAGACGACACCAATAACGACGCAGGAGACGGAACCGGTGGTGACGCCGCGGTTGGCGACCGCGGGGCCGGTTCCGAGCAGACCGATGTGACCAGGCCGGAGAAGGACGCATAGTGACAACGACAAAGCAGACCGCGAACCTCACCTGGCTCCTCGACGATCTGGTGGAGCGGGTGCCGACGGCCCAGCAGGCTGTGGTGCTCTCGGCGGACGGGCTCATGATGGGCGCCTCGTCGGGGATCGACCGGGAGGACGCCGAGCACCTGTCGGCGATGGCGGCCGGGTTCCAGAGCCTGGCCAAGGGCGCGAGCCGGCATTTCAAGGCCGGCCCGGTGCGGCAGACCGTGGTCGAGATGGAGTCGGCGTTCCTGTTCGTGACCGCCGCCGGCCAGGGCGCCTGCCTGGCGGTGCTCGCGTCCAGCGAGGCCGATCTCGGCCTGATCGCCTACGAGATGGCGATGCTCGTCACCCGGGTCGGGCAGAACATGACCGCACCCGAGCGGCCCGGGGCGGCGCCCTCCGATGCCGGCTGATTCTCCGGGCGACCTGCACTGGCTCGACCAGGACGCGGGGCCGGTCGTCCGGCCGTACGCGATGACCCAGGGCCGGGTCGCCCCGTCCGGAGGCGAGTTCGACCTGGTCGCGTTCGTGGTCGCGGTCGTGCCGGACGGCGTGTCGACGCCCGGGCTGCAGCCCGAGCATCATGCGATCGTGTCGGCCGCCTGGGAGCCGATTTCGGTCGTCGAGCTGGCCTCCACCCTCGATCTGTCGATCGGTGTCGTCCGGGTTCTGCTCGGTGATCTACGCTCGGCAGGCCTCATCTCGTTGTACGAACCCCCAGCGGCCGCGCAGCCGCACGACGTCGACGTACTCAAGGCGGTTGTCAATGGACTCCGTGCGCTCTGACCGCAACGGCGGGTCGTCGCGCATTCCCACGGCGCTCAAGATCCTGATCGCTGGTGGCTTCGGTGCCGGCAAGACCACGATGGTCGGGTCGGTGAGCGAGATCCGCCCGTTGCAGACCGAGGAGATCCTCACCGGTGTCGACGGTGCCGACGATCTCTCGGGCGTGGAGGGGAAGACCACCACGACGGTGACGATGGACTTCGGTCGCATCACGATCACCGACGATCTGCAGCTCTACCTCTTCGGCACGCCGGGGCAGGACCGTTTCTGGTTCCTCTGGGACGAGTTGTCGGAGGGTGCGCTGGGCGCCGTGGTTCTGGCCGACACCCGCCGGCTCGCCGACTGTTTCCCGTCGATCGACTATTTCGAGCAGCGCGGCACCCCGTTCGTGGTGGCCGTCAACTGTTTCGATCCCGATCAGCGGTTCGCGACCGACGCGGTGGCCCGTGCGCTCGACCTCGATCCGGGCGTGCCGGTGGTCCTGTTCGACGCCCGCGAACCGAAGGGCGCCCGCAACGTGCTCATCGAGCTGGTCGAATACGTGGCCCGCCGCCAGCTGACGGCCGCCGGCTCCCGCTAGGGACCGACGCTAGAGGAAGCGGTGCGGCACGCCCTCCGGCGCGATGCAAAGCAGCCGCGGCGCGATCCGCCCCATCTGGCGCGCGTTGACCACGCCCCGCGCGACCAGGTCGTCGACCGTGCGGAACGGGCCTCGCTGGTGCCGGTCCTGCACGATCCGGTACGCCAGTTCGGGCCCGATTCCGGGCAGCGTCGTCAGATCGTCCGCCGACGCGTGGTTGACGTCGACCAGCCCGCCGTCGGAGAAGCTGCGCAGTTGGCCGGGCCGCCCGATGCCGATCTGCTGGGCCCGCGCCGGGTCGAACGCGGCCAGTTGCCGGGCCGATTCGCGCCGCGCCCAGTCGCCCCGGCCGGCGCCCAGGTGCACCGCGACCAGCGCCCCGTGCGCGGCCGAGATCAGCGGCGGGATCAGGAACAGCGGGAAGCCGACGTTTTCGGCTGTGGTGTAGACGTCGCTGTCGACCGGGCTGGGGTCGACCACGAACGCGAGCGTGAACCCGACCAGCAGGAGCACCGCATAGAACCCGGCGACGAAGTATTGCCGCCGGTCGTGGTGCTTGGTGCCGGCATAGACGAAGTAGAACCAGGTGCCGAAGCCGAACGAGACGAGCGGCGCGAGGATCGCGAAGAACAGTTCGCCGAGCGGGAACCGGCCGCCCGCTTTCTGAGCCGAGGCCAGCATCGACAGGAAGGGGTCGGCCGACGGGACCGGCGCGGGCGGCGAGGTCGGCGCGGCGAAGGGCATGTAGGGCTGCGGGGGCGCGTACATCTGGGCCGCCTGCACCGGCGGCCCGGTCGGGCCCGATGAGCTCGGGGTGACGGTAGGGATGGGTTCGGCGGAGCCGGCCCAGGGGTCGACGGGCTCGGTGTAGAAGGGCTCGCCGCGCAGGATCTTGCGGTGGGCCTCCTGCATGCGCTCGCCCGGCTCGGCGCCGAACTCCTCCAGGAAGTAGGCCCGCGCGTCGCGGAACGCGGCCAGCGCCTCGGCCTGCCGCCCGGCCTGATGCAGCGCGATCATCAGCTGGGACCGCAGCCCTTCGCGCAGCGGGAACTCCTCGACCAGCCGGGCGAGGTCGGGGATGACCGCGGTGTGGTGGCCGAGCGACACCTCGATCTCGAACCATTTTTCCCACGCGTTCGCCCGGGCCTCGGTGAGCCGGGTGCGGGCGGCGTCGAAGACCGGCCCGGTGAGCCCGGCCAGCGCGTCGCCGTGCCACAGCGCGAGAGCGCCTCGCAGCGCGTGCGCGGCTTCGGCCGGGCGCCCGGCCCGCCGATGGGTGTCGGCTAGGGCCAAGGCGGCCTGGAACTCCTCGGCATCGACGCTCGCCTCGTCGGTGCGCAGCACGTAGCCGCTGCCGGTCAGCGCGAGGAGTTCGCCCGGGGTGCGCGGCGCCCGGTCGGGGTCGAGCACCCGCCGGAGGCCGGCCACGTATTTCTGGACGACGTTGGCCCCGTTTTCCGGCGGGTCGTCGCCCCAGACCGCGTCGACGATCTGGTGGGTGGGGACCGGGCGGCCGGGCTGCAGCAACAGGACGGCCAGCACGGCCCGCTGCTTGGCCGGGCCAAGATCGATCACGTCGGCTTCGCGGAGCGCGCGCACCTCGCCCAAGATCTCGAAGCGCACTGCCGACCCCCTCTTGACCAGCGCAGACATCGAACGGCAGCAGTACGGCAGCCGGCAGCAGCATAGCGGCAGCGGTCCAGCAGCCGTGCCCAGCAGCCTGATGGCCGTCACTTCGGACACCTCGCAGAAGGACCCATTGCCATGACTGCTCGCATCGCCGGCCTCGGTGCCCTCGTACTCGTCTCCATCGCGGGCTGCAGCGCGGCCGGCACCGACGCGCCGGCCAAGACCGACAGCCCGAAGGCCAAGACCCCCTCGGAGGTCCTGCTGGCCGCGGTGCCGGACGAGAAGTCCAGCCCCTACCACTTCGCCGTCACCAACTCGGACGGGAAGCTGGCCGGGATCGTCGACGCCCCCGACAAGGCCATCTCGATCGGCATCACCCAGAAGGAAGACGGCGTCCCGGTCACGCTCGACATGAAGTTCCTGATCCTCGACACCAGGTCCTGGGTGAAGATCAAGTTCACTCCGGCCAACACTCCCGGCCTGCCCCGCATCCCGGCCAAGTGGCAGCTGATCGACCCCAGCAAGATCAAGGACAAGGACAACAGCCCGCTGGCGTACGGCCAGGAGAGCGACCCGGGCTACGCCCACGAGGTGTTCGCCAGCGCCGGCCGGATCGAGCGGACGTCGGCCGGTCACTTCAGCGGAGTCACCGACCTGGGCCAGACCGGGGTCGAGGACATCGTCGACAACGCCACGCTCAAGGCGATGGGCGCCAAGGCGAAGTCGGTTCCGTTCACCGCGACGACCGACGCCAGGGGCCGCCTCACCCGGCTCGACCTCAAGGTCCCGGCGGCCGGCAAGGTCAAGGCGCACACCTACTCGGCGGTCTACGACGGCTACGACAGCACCACGACACCGGCCGCGCCGGCCGCCGGTGAGCAGCAGAAGGCGGTCTCCGCCGTCTACGACATGTTGAACAGCTGAGCGAGCCGGGGGAGCGGCGGTCGTGCGGGTCGGACGGGGGTCCGCACGGCCGCTGCTCGCTCTGCGCCCGGCTGGTTCTCGGCCTGGAGGGGCAGGACTGGGTGGTGCTGCCCTGGATGCTCGCCGCCGAGGTGACCGACGACGAGATCCGGCCCGGCGCCTGTCACGTCCGCTGCCTGCGCGATCTCGGGGTGGCCCGGCTCTGGGCCGAGGCGGTCGAGGAGTACTACTGCCTCCGCTGGCCGCGATGGCGAACCGGGCGCAGCGCCGGCGTGCGCTGGCGGCTGCACGGCAGCCGCCAGGCCCGGCGCTTTTATCTCTGGCGGGCCGATGGGCGGCTGAGCTCTTTTCCGTACGCCGCCCTGACCGCCGGAGCGGGCAGTCCGGAGCTCACCACCGAGATCGCCGAGGTCGGCACCGGCTACGCCGACGTGTTGCTCGACGCGATGGGCACCACCGAGAGCGGCGTACCGGTGCCGTTGCCCGAGGTCGTCGCCGCCCTGGGCCTGACCGACCGCTATCCGGCCGCCGAGGGCGTGGTGGCCCGCCGGCTCAGCGGCCGCCGGCCGGACGTACGGGACGTCATCGTCGCCCGCTACCGGGTGGCCCTCGACGCGCCGTGCCGGGACGCGGCCCGCGCCTTGATCCTCGGCGCGGTGTGATGGGATCAGGGCATGGGCGCGAACGCTGAGTACGTCTTCGTCGGCAGCTATACCGGCGACAAGGGTGGTGCCGGCGAGGGCATTTCGCTGCTCCGCCGCGATCCGGCGACCGGTGTCCTGACCCGGCTCGGCCTGGCCGCGCCCACACCGTCGCCGTCCTTCCTGGCTCAGCACCCGCGCCGTCCGGTGCTCTACGCGGTGAACGAGCTCGCCGACGGCGGCACGGTCAGCGCGTTCGCGGTCGGCGACGATCACGCGCTGACCCCGCTGGCGGTGCGGCCGACCGGCGGCGACGACCCGGCTCACCTGGCGGTCTCCCCGGACGGCCGGCATCTGCTGGTCGCCAACTACACGAGCGGGTCGGTGGCCGTACACCCGCTGGCCGAGGATGGCACCCCGGGGGAGCGCACCGACCTGCTCGACCTGGTCGGAGGCGGTCCGGATCCGGATCGGCAGGCCGGGCCGCACGCGCACATGGTCCGTCCCGACCGGGGTGAGTGGCTGGTCGCCGATCTCGGGTCCGACCGGGTGTGGCGGTGCCGTCTCGACCCGTTCTCGGGCCGGCTGACGATGCTGCCGCCGGCCGTGGTGGCCAAGCCGGGCACCGGCCCGCGCCACCTGCGGCACTCGGCCGACGGCGCGTTGCTGCTGGTCGGAGAGCTGTCCGGGACTCTCGGGTGGTATCGGCCGGGCCCGGACGGCTCGCTGGTGCTGGAGGGCGAGGTGACCGCCTCGGGCGCGGCCGGCGTCAACTACCCGTCCGAGATCGTCACCGGCCGCGATGGCCGGTTCGTCTACGTGGCCAACCGGGGGCCCAACACGGTCTCCGCCTTCAGTTGGGACGGTGACCAGGCCACGCTGGTGGCCGAGGTGCCGACGGGCGGGGAGTGGCCGCGGCACATGACCCTGCTCGGGGATTACCTCTACGTAGCCAATCAGATGTCACAGAGCGTGAGCACCTTTCGGGTCGATCCGCAGACCGGGGTGCCCGCGCTCCGGGGTGAGCCGAGTGCTGAGCCGAGCCCGACATGTCTGCTGCGCTGGACTCCATTGGTTGCCGAGTGAACCAGATCATGCGCGAGACCTGACAAATTTATACAAAAACGACCGGATCCACGAAAGCGGACAGATTCCCGCACTGATCGAAATGGCCTCATCACTGTTTGTGATTCATGGCGGCAAGACGTGCCAATCCGAGTAACTTTCCGCCGAACGTATATGGCATTCAGGTTCGGTCATGCGCAGTATGGAGCGCGTGTCAGGTCGCCATCGTCGAAACTTCAACGTAAGAGGAGCGGGCGTCGTCGGAGCAGCAATGGCGATCGTCGTCGTTCTCGCCGGTTCTTACTACGGCTATCAGCAGCTGTCCGACCACAAATGCACCGGCTCCATCCAACTGAACGTCGCCGCCGCCACCGAGATCGCTCCGGCCGTCAGCTCGGCCGCACAGCGCTGGGTCCAGGACGGCGCGAACGTTAACGGAACGTGTGTGGCGGTCAACGTCCAGGCGATGCTTCCGGCGACGGTCGCGTCCGCCGTGGCCCGCGAGCACAAGGTCACGTTGACCGGCCTTCCCGCCGCGCCCGCCGACGCGGCGGTGCCCGACGTCTGGATCGCCGACTCGTCGACGTGGCTGCTCCGCCTCAAGTCGGAGGCGCCCGGCTTCACCCCGACCGACCTCAAGCCGCTCGCGCAGAGCCCGATCGTCGTCGGCATGCCCGAGCCGGTCGCGCAGACCATCGGCTGGCCGGACAAGAAGCTCGGGTGGAAGGACCTTCTCGGTCTGCTGACCACCAACACCCAGATCCGCACCGGCACCACCGACCCGATCCGCGACGCCACCGGCCTGTCCGGCCTGCTCGCGCTCGGCCAGGCGGCCGGGGCCGGCGACAAGGCCCAGGCGCTCAAGGTCGGTGCCCTGCGGGCGCTCGCCCAGGGTGCCTCCAACCTCAAGCCCGACCTGCTGCAGAAGTTCCCGCAGTCGGCCGATCCCAACGACATCGCGACCAGCCTGAGTGCGGCGCCGCTGTCGGAGGCCGACGTGGTCTCGTACAACGCGCAGAAGCCGCCGGTGCCGCTCGTCGCGCTGTACATGGAGCCCAGCCCGCCGCCGCTGGACTACCCCTACGCGGTCATGCCCGAGATCGAGATCACCAAGTCGAGCGCGGCCGAGGCCCTACGGTCCCAGCTGCAGTCCAGCTCGTTCAAGGACGCGCTGGCCACGGCCGGCCTGCGGGCGGCCGACGGTTCGGTCGGCACGGGCTTCGCCAAGCCGGTCGGCGCTCCGGCGGCCTCGCCGGCGGTCACCGCGGCGGCCAACTCGGCCGGTTCGGCCGCGGCGGGTCTCGACGCCAGTACGCTCAGCCAGGCTCTCGGCAGCTGGGCCGCGATCACGCTGCCGGGCCGGGTGCTCGCCGTCTTCGACGTCTCCGGTTCGATGGCCGAGCCGGTGCCGACCGCGGGCGGCGCGACCCGGGCCAAGGTGACCCAGGGGGCCGCGACACAGGGCCTCGCCCTGTTCGATGACAAGTGGGCGGTCGGCACCTGGCTGTTCTCGACCGACATGGACGGCACCAAGCCGTACAAGGAGATCGTGCCGATCAGCCCGCTGGCCAGCCGGCGCACCGACCTGCAGAACGCGATCGCCAAGATCGTGCCGAAGAAGGACGGCAACACCGGCCTCTACGACACGGTGCTCGCGGCCTACAAGAACGTGGAAGACACCTGGCAGCCGGGCAAGATCAATACGGTGCTCCTGTTCACCGACGGCAAGAACGACAACCCCGAGGGCATCAAGCAGGCCACGCTGATCGCCCAGCTGAAGAAGTTGAACAACCCCAAGCGGCCCGTCCGCCTGGTGATCATCGGCATCGGCAACGAGGTCGACCGCAACGAGCTCCAGACGATCACGAGCGCGACGCCGGCCGGCGGCGTGTTCATCGCGGAAGACCCGGCCAAGATCGGTGAGATCTTCCTCGAGGCGATCGCCAACCGCACCGGCGCCCAGGGCTGATCATCCGGCGCTGATTTCAGAACGGGCATCACCGGGGTCGTCTGCATTTCAGACGGCCCCGGTCCAGTTCAGGTGCATCGCTACGGCGCTGCCCTCGGACTCCCGCGGGACAGAGCGGGGGACGGCGCCGCGTGGGCCGGTTTGTTCCCGGCTTCTTTCCCTGGGAGCTATACGAATTTTGATACGTACGCACCTCGCCCGTAAAACGGCGGAGCGGTAATCCGCAATGTTGTTGTGGGATATCGAGAGCTTTTGGCGCTACAGCTTTGATCGACCGTGGGGCTGACAGTGCCACTCGTTCAGACGATCCCGGTCCAGTCGAGGCAGACGGCGACGGCGTCATCTTCGAGTTCGCCGCTGCCGAGGAAGCTTCGCAGGTCGCCCAGCAGTGACCGGACCGCCTGCAGCGGCGCCATCACCCGCGTCCGCCGCACGAAGCGGGTCAGCGCCGCATTCCCGTAGCGTCCAGCGGCCGCCGCCGCCTCGGCCACCCCGTCGCTGACGATGAACAGCCGGTCGGCCGTGCGGAGCGGAAACTTCTGGGCCACATAGTCGGACCCCTCGAACATGCCGAGCGGAAACTGGGCCTCGAGCGGCAGGTCCTCGACCGAGCCGTCCCGCAGCAGCAGCATCCGGGGCGACCCCGCGTCGATCACCGTCAGGGAACCCGAGGCCAGGTCGAGTTCGAGCAGCAGCGCCGAGACGTGCTGCTCGCCCCGGTGTTCGGCGAACAACGCCTGGTCGGCGAGGGCGACCTGGTCGGCGAGCGGGATCCCGGCCCGGCGGGCGTTGCGCAGCGCCTGTGTGGCCAGCGCCGTCAGCAGGGACGCCGAGACGCCTTCGCCCATGCCGTTGAGCACGGACAGGTACAGCCGGCCGTCGTGTTCGGCCCAGTCGAAGCTGTCACCGTTGACCGAATAGCTCGGCTCGAGTTGCCCGGCCAGGCTGTACGCCGGTCCGCTGCGGCTGCGCCCGGGCAGCAGTTCCCACTGCATCTCAGCCGCCAGTGTGAGCCGCCGGGTGCGGGCGGCGACCCGGTAGCGGTCGGTTCCGGCGGCGGCCGCCTGGAGTTCGTGGGCCACCAGCGTCGCGACTTCGGCCAGTTCTCCCCGTACGTCGATGTCGTCGGGCGCGGGTGAGCAGCACAGCACGCCGATGCGCTCGCCCCGGGAGGTCACTGGAAGAAAGAGGTCGGTTCCCTCGATCACCTCGGACTGATGGTCGAAGCAGTGCCACGGCGGCTCCCCGGCCCCGGTCACCGGCTCGCCTCCGGTCACCGGCAGCAGGGTGGCCAGACGGTAGTCCACCAGCAGCAACTCGGCCCGGGTGAGCGCGTACTCCTTGTGCAGTGCCTCGGCCAGCCGTTCGGGCAGCGTGTCGGCCGCTGAGCCGGTCAGCGTCCGCCGAACCGCCAGAAGCCGCTCGATCACTGGCCAACCTCCTCGAACACGCCCCGCCGTACCGGTAGTGTCTGCTGCACCATGGCCGTTCACCATGGGCCGGATGGGCCGGACCCGATGCATGCCGCGGTGATCGATGACGCCGCGCAAACGCTGCTGGTCGCGTTCGACATCGCTCGCGAGCAGGTCACGCCCCGACTCTCCTGGCCCCAGCTCAACGCATTGCTCGCCGTCGAGCGGGCAGAAGGCATAAATCTCGGTGGACTTGCCGCCGAGCTCAAGATGCTGCTCTCCTCGGCCAGCCGCCTCTGCGACCGCCTGGTCGCCTCCGGCCTGGTCGAACGGGTGCCGGGGCAGGCCGACCGGCGCGAGATCGCTCTCTACCTGACCCCGTCGTCGCGAATCCTGCTGGGCGAGCTCCGCTCGATCCGCCGGGACGCGCTCGGCGGCGTCTTGGAGCGCATGTCGGCCTCCGGCCGGGCCGCCTTGCTGCGGGGCCTGACCGAGTTCGCCGCCGCGGCCGCCGACACGGGCGAGTCCTCGGCCAAATCTGCTTGATGTCAGCTTGCCGGGGCCAGCCAGGCGGCCGGGTTTTCGCGAACCTCGCGCACCACCGTGTCGGCGGCACCCCGCATGGCCGCGTCCGCGCCCAGCACCGCCGGCCGCAGCACGACCGGTGATAGCCCGGCCGTCAGCACCCGGAGCCGCAACTCGGCCTCGATTCCGTCCCGCAGCTGGTCGAAGACCGGCGCGTAGGCCCCGCCGAGCACGATCACCCCGATGTCGAGCAGGTTCACCACCGCCGACAGGGCGATCCCCAGCGCCGACGCCGCCAGCGCCGGATCCGAAGCCACCTGCGACTGCCCCGCGTACTGCTCGAGGCATCCGTTGGCCCCGCACCGGCACGGCCTCCCGTCCGGATAGACCGTGACGTGCCCGATCTCGCCGCTCCACCCGCGCCCGCCGCGGTACAGCGCCCCGTCGAGCACGATCCCGGCCCCGATGCCGACCTCACCCGAGACGTACAGGAACGTCGGCGTGTCCGAACGTGAAAGCAACTCGCCCAGCGCCGCCAGATTCGCCTCGTTGTCGACCGAGATCGGCAGGCCGGTCAGGCCGGGCATGGCCCCGAGCACGGCCGGTGCGTCGAGGTCCTGCCAGCCCAGGTTGGGCGCCACCCGCACGATGCCCGACGGCGTCACCAGGCCGGGCACGGCGAGCGCGGCCCCGGCCAGTGTCAATCCGTCCCGGGACGCGGCCGCCGCGACCTCGCCGGCCAGCAGGCCGAGATCGTGAAGCGCGGCCGCCGGTGATGTCGGACGCACGGCCCGATGCCGCACGGTGCCGGCCAGGTCGACGACGCACGCCGCCAGATAGTCGACGTTGATCTCCAAACCCAACCCCGCCGGGCCATCGGGGGAGAGGGCCAGGCCGGCCGCGGGCCGGCCTGCTCCCGTACGCGGCGGCGGGTCGAGCTCCACCAGCAGCCCCCCGGCGATCAGGTCGTCGACCAGCGCGGAGACTGTGGCCCGGGTGAGCCCGGTGAACGTGGCGATGGCCGCACGTGATGGCTGATCTGCCCGGTTTGCCACAGTCTGCAGCACCAGCGCGAGATTATGAGCGCGCACGCTCGACTGCCGGACGGGGGCACTGGATGCAGTCATCATTCGGCCCGTCACGCCCTTGACAATGCCACACCGTCCTCAAATAATTCAACCAATAAACAAATCCCATCTGTTACGTGGAGGTAACCGTGCCGGTCCAACCCACACGCGATGACAAGTTCTCCTTCGGCATGTGGACCGTCGGATGGCAGGCGCGTGACCCGTTCGGCGACGCGACCCGTCCCGCCCTCGACCCGATCGAAGCGGTGCACAAGCTCTCCGAGATCGGTGCCTACGGCATCACGTTCCACGACGACGACCTGGTCCCGTTCGGCGCCGACGCGCACACCCGCGACGGCATCATCGCCAACTTCAAGAAGGCGCTCGACGAGACCGGCATGATCGTGCCGATGGTGACCACCAACCTGTTCACCCACCCGGTGTTCAAGGACGGCGGCTTCACCAGCAACGACCGCAACGTCCGGCGCTACGCGATCCGCAAGGTCATGCGCCAGATGGACCTCGGCGCCGAACTGGGCGCCAAGACCCTGGTGCTCTGGGGTGGCCGCGAGGGTGCCGAATACGACGTCGCCAAGGACATCCAGGCCGCCCTCGACCGCTACGCCGAGGCCCTCAACCTGCTCGCGCAGTACTCCGAGGACAAGAACTACGGCCTGCGCTTCGCCATCGAGCCCAAGCCCAACGAGCCCCGCGGCGACATCCTGCTGCCGACCGCCGGCCACGCCATCGCGTTCGTCAACGACCTCGAGCGGCCGGAGCTGTTCGGCATCAACCCCGAGGTCGGCCACGAGCAGATGTCCAACCTCAACTTCGCCCAGGGCATCGCCCAGGCGCTGTGGCACGGCAAGCTGTTCCACATCGACCTCAACGGGCAGCACGGCCCCAAGTTCGACCAGGACCTGGTCTTCGGCCACGGCGACCTGCTCAACGCGTTCGCCCTGGTCGACCTGCTCGAGCACGGCAACCCCGAGGGCGGCCAGGCCTACGACGGCCCCCGCCACTTCGACTACAAGCCGTCCCGCACGGAAGACTTCGACGGCGTCTGGGAGTCGGCCAAGGCCAACATCCGGATGTACCTGTTGCTCAAGGAGCGGGCGCAGGCGTTCCGCGCCGACCCGGCGGTGCAGGAGGCGCTGGCCGCCAGCAAGGTCGCCGAGCTGCGCAAGCCGACCCTCAACGAGGGCGAGACCTACCAGGACCTGCTCAACGACCGCAGCGCGTTCGAGGACTTCGACGCCGACGCGGCCGGGCAGCCCGGCTACGGTTTCGTCAAGCTGCACCAGCTCGCCATTGACCACGTCATGAAGGCCAGCTGAGGATCAAGAGATGACGCTCGTAGCCGGGATCGACAGCTCCACCCAGTCCTGCAAGGTGGTCATCCGCGACGCGGAGACCGGCAAGCTGGTCCGCCAGGGCCGGGCGAGCCATCCGGACGGCACCGAGGTGCATCCGGACGCCTGGTGGACGGCCCTGCAGTCGGCGATCGCCGAGGCCGGCGGGCTCGACGACGTCGCCGCCGTCTCGGTCGCCGGGCAGCAGCACGGCATGGTGGTGCTGGACGAGAACGGCGAGGTGGTCCGCCCGGCGCTGCTGTGGAACGACACCCGCAGCGCCGGCGCGGCCGCCGACCTGACCGCCGAGCTGGGCGGTCCGGAGAAGTGGGTCGAGGCGGTCGGCATCGTGCCGGTCGCCAGCTTCACCCTGACCAAGCTGCGCTGGCTCGCCCGCAACGAGCCGGAAAACGCGGCCCGGGTCGCCGCGGTCTGCCTGCCGCACGACTGGCTGACCTGGAAGCTTTCCGGGTCGACCAGCCTCGACGACATCAAGACCGACCGCTCCGACGCCAGCGGCACGATGTACTGGTCGGCGGCGACCAACCAATACCGGCCCGACCTGCTCGAACTCGGGTTCGGCCGGGCGATCGGGACGCCGGAGGTGCTCGGTCCCACGGGCATCGCCGGGCATATCAAGGAGAAAATTCCGCTCGGCCCGGGCGCGGGCGACAACGCGGCGGCCGCGCTCGGCACCGGCGCGCTGCCCGGCGACGTGATCGTCTCGATCGGCACCTCGGGCACCGTCTTCGTCAGCTCCGACGTGGCGCCCAACGACCCGAGCGGCGCGGTGGCCGGGTTCGCCGACACGACCGGCCGGTTCTTGCCGATCGTGGTCACGCTCAACGCGGCCCGGGTGCTCGACGCCGCGGCCAAGCTGCTCAGCGTCGACCACGACGAGTTGTCCCGGCTCGCGCTCTCCGCCCCGGCCGGCGCCGACGGCCTGGTCCTGGTGCCCTATCTTCAGGGCGAGCGCACCCCCAACCGGCCCGACGCGACCGGTGCGATCCACGGTCTCACGCTCAAGACCTCCGACCCGGCGCACCTGGCCCGGGCCGCGGTCGAGGGCATGCTGTGCGCGCTGGCCGACGGCCTCGACGCGCTGGTCGCGCGCGGTGCCCAGGCCAACCGCATCGTGCTGGTCGGCGGCGGCGCCCGCAGCGAGGCGGTCCGGCGGATCGCGCCGGCCCTGTTCGGCAAGCCGGTCCTGGTGCCGCCGCCGGGCGAATACGTCGCCGACGGCGCCGCGCGGCAGGCCGCGTGGGTCACCCTGGGCGGCGACGCCGCGCCGACCTGGTCGGCCGAGGCCCCCGAGACGTACGAGGACAAGCCCGTCCCGCTGATCCGCGAGCAGTACGCCGCCGCCCAGCAGGCCGTTCTCGATCGTCCCCGCTAACCTCTCCTGCGTGAACAGAGGCGGCACCGCCCATCGCGTCTACAGCATCGTGGTCTTCGTGATCCTCGCGTCGCTCGACAACGTCGCGATCGGGCTGGTGCCGCCCCTCTACGGCAGCATCGGCGACACGTTCGGGGTCGGCGAGGGCCACATCGCGCTGGCGACCACGGTGATGTTCCTGATCAGCGCCGTGGCCGCGATCGCCTGGGCGTACGCGGGCGACCGCACCGACCGCAAGCCGGTCCTGATCGCCGGCACCGTGATCTGGGTGGCCGGCACCGCCTGGTCGGGCCTGTCCGGCGGCTACCCGTCGTTCCTGGCCTCGCAGGTGGTGGCCGCGTTCGGGCTCGGCGCGGTCGCGTCGGTCAGCTTCGCCGTGGTCAGCGACCTCATCTCGCCTCGGCGCCGGGGCCTGGTGATGAGCTTCTGGGGCCTCTCGCAGGGCGTCGGCACGCTGGCCGGCACCCTGGTCGGCGGCCTGCTCGGGCACGCCGACTGGCGCGAGCCGTTCCTGGTCACCGCGGTGGCCGGGGTCGTGGCCACGCTGGCCTACGTCTTCACCTACAACGTGCCCCGCGGCGACAGCCAGCCCGAGTTGGCCGGCGTCGACTACGACGAGCGCATCCACCCCAGCGACCTGCCGGTGATCTTCAACCGGCGCACCAACATCTGGCTGATCCTGCAGGGCGGCACCGCGCAGATCGCGTTCGGCTCGCTGGTCTGGCTGCCGGTGCTGTTCCGGTCGCGGGCCGAGCACCAGGGCTACTCGTCCGGCACCGCGGTGATCGTCGGCAGCGTCTTCGCCACGCTCTTCCAGCTCGGCGGGGCACTCAGCATCCTCGGCGGGCTCGCGGGTGACCGGCTGCAACGGCGTACGGCACGAGGCCGCGCCCTGGTCGCGGCCGTCGGTGTCCTCGCCGCCGTGCCCTTCTACGTGATTCTGTTCTTCGTCCCGATGAGGATCGAGGTGCCCGACGGCGGCAGTTCCGGGCAGGTGATCAAGGCCGTTCTGCACGACGTCTTCACCGAGCCGACGGTCGGGTTCTGTCTCGCCACCGCGGTCTTCGCGCTGATGCTGACCTCGGCCAACTCGCCGAACTGGTTCGCGCTGCTGGCCGACGTCAACCCGCCCGAGCACCGCGGCACCGTCTACAGCCTCGGCAACCTGGTCAACGGTTTCGGCCGGGCGGGCGGGAACGCGGTGGTCGCGGTGGTGTTCCGCGGCCTGTCCGGTGCGTTCCCGCCGCCCCTCAACTACGCGGTCGGGCTGGCCGGCTTCCAGTTCTTCTTCGTGCCGACCGGCGTCATGTACTGGCTGGCCAGCAAGACCGTGGCCAAGGACATGGCCGACACCCACACGGCGCTGCTGGCCGCCGCCTCAGACCTGGGCCCAGACGGTGACGTCCGTGGGGACCTGCCCGTCGACGAGCGGCTCGCTGCTGAGCAGGACCCGAGCCCCGGCCGGTAGATCGACCGCCGCGGTCCCGAAGTTGGTCACCACCAGCACGTCGCCGACCCGGAACGCGAGCACGTCCGCCGACGACTCCTGCCAGGCCAGCGTGGAAGTGCCGAGCTGGTGGTCCCGCCGCAGCGAAAGCGCCGCCCGGTAGAGCTCCCACGTCGACCCGGGCACGTCGCGCTGCCGGTCCAGTGCGTACTCGGCCCACGACGCCGGCTGCGGAAGCCAGCTGGAGTCGGACGGCCCGAAGCCGTACGAGGGCGCGTCGGCCTCCCACGGGATCGGCACCCGGCACCCGTCCCGCCCGCGTTCGGTGTGCCCCGAGCGCTCCCAGGTCGGGTCCTCCCGGCTCTCGTCGGGCAACGTGGTGTGCTCCGGCAGCCCCAGCTCCTCGCCCTGGTAGAGGTAGGCCGAGCCGGGCAGCGCCAGCATCTGGAGGCTGGCCGCGCGGGCCCGCCGCAGGCCCAGGCCGACGTCGGGCTGCGGGTCGTCGGCGCCGATTCCGAGCATCCGGCCCTCGACCGGCGGGTAGCCGAAGCGGGTCGCGTGCCGCACCACATCGTGGTTGGACAGCACCCAGGTGGTGGGCGCGCCGACCGCCGAGGTGGCGGCCAGCGAGGAGTCGATCACCGCCCGCCGGGGCGCCGCCTGCCACGACTCGACCAGGAACGGGAAGTTGAACGCCTGGTGCATCTCGTCCGGGCGTACGTACCGCGCCAGCCGCTCCTCCGGGGTCACCCACGCCTCGGCGACCAGGATCCGCGGGCCGGGGTACTCGTCGAGCACCGCCCGCCACTCCCGGTAGATGTCGTGCACGCCCTCCTGGTCCCACATCGGCGGCCGGGGAGCGTCCGGGTCGGGATCCTCCTGCATCTGGGCCGGCCCGGTCCACTCGGCCAGGCTCTCCTCCTTGACCAGGCCGTGCGCCACGTCGACGCGGAAGCCGTCGACGCCGCGGTCGAGCCAGAACCGCAGGATGGAGACGAACTCCGCGCGCACCGCCGGGTTGCCCCAGTCGAGGTCGGGCTGGGACACGTCGAACAGGTGCAGGTACCACTGGCCGTCCGCGACCTGCTCCCACGCGCTGCCGCCGAAGACGCTCTGCCACGTGTTGGCCGGCTCCTCGCGGAAGATGTAGCGGGCCCGCTCCGGACTGCCCGGCCCGGCCGCCAGCGCCGCCCGGAACCACTCGTGCTCGGTCGACGTGTGGTTGGGCACCAGGTCGATGATCACCTTCAGTCCGAGGTCGTGCGCCTCGGCGAGGAGTTTGTCGGCCGCGCCGAGGTCGCCGAAGCGCGGGTCGACCGACCGGTAGTCGGCCACGTCGTAACCGGCGTCGTGCTGCGGCGAGGGATAGAAGGGTGAGAGCCAGACCGCGTCGACGCCGAGGTCGCGCAGCTGGGGGAGACGCGCGGTGATGCCGGGCAGGTCGCCCATCCCGTCGCCGTCGCTGTCCGCGAACGATCGTGGATAGACCTGGTAGATGACGGCATCGCGCCACCAGTGATCAGTGGGAGGCATACCCCGACGTTAGTCGTCCAGGCTCAGTCATCCAGGATCGCCGCGAACCTCTCCTCGGCCAGGTCGAGCTGGTCGAGGATGTGATCTTTGGCCTCGACCGACAGCGGGGTGTCGGGGCGTCCGACCAGCTCACGCAGCTTCGGCACGAGCGGGCGGTATTTCGTGGCGGCCGACGTGGCCTTGTCGAAGGTGGTGTGCACGACACCCACCCCGTTGTCGGTGAAGTCGGACACCTTGATGACCCGGGCCCACGGGTCGCGCTCCAGGCTCTCGGCCACGTGGCTGCGATATTGCTCGTGGCGGTCGCGGTCCGGGTCGTACTCCGGGTTGGTGACCGAGCGGACCAGCTCGGCCACCCGGGGGTTGAAGCGACGGGCCAGCTCGGCCAGCGCCGCCTCGGTCAGCTCGGTGTGGGTGCCGTGGGGCAGCCCGCCCAGTTCGGCCGGGTGGTCCTCGACCGCGTCGTGCAGCAGGGCCGCGGTCAGCACGTCGACGTCGTGCACCCCGTAGTAGCGGATGATGCGGATGGCGACCCGCAGCAGGTGGTTGAGGTAGGGCTCGCGGACCCGGCGGTCGCCGGCGTGCAGCCGGGCCGCCAGGTCGAGCGCCTCGACCAGGGTCGCGCGCTCGGCGGCGGGGAACGGCTCGACCTCCATCAGAAAACGCTCGCGCAGTCCGTCCTCGCCGTAGACCTCGGTGATCGCGTGCAGGGGCATCGACAGAAGCATCCTGGGCGCCATGCCGAACAGATATACCGGACCGTCCGCCCGATTAGGTCGCGATCAGCTACCAACTGGGCCGTTGCCACCTGGGGTGGACCGCAGCGGCACCGGCCGGGGCGAGGGCCGGGCCCCGGTTGCCGGTCGCCGGTTGGCGTTGATCGACGCCTGTTTGAGCGACCAGGCGTTGACCGACTCGGCGTGCACGCCACCGCGGGGGAGTGCCGCGCCGTCGGTGAACTCCTCTTCGGTCATGGCCTGGAGCGCGGCGAGCGCCACCCCGATGACGCAGGCCGCCGTGATCAGCGTGATCGGGATGATCATCGCGAGCGGGGCGAGGCCCTTGACGTCGCCCTCGGTGATCGGGCGCAGCTGCACCGACATCGCGGCCATTCCGGTGTAGTGCATGCCGCACACCGCCACCGCCATGATCCCGGCGGCCGCGGCGGTCGGGCCGTAGCCGCGCACCGAGACGGCGAACCAGAGGGCGACCGTGGACGCCACCACCGCGATCACCGCGGACGCGGCGACCAGCATCACGTTGTAGTGGACGACGCCGGCGACGTGCAGGCCCTCCATGCCGCTGTAGTGCATGGCCAGCACGCCGATCCCGGTCAGCAGCCCGGCCGCCGCGACCTTGGGGAGGCTGCGCCGCCCGTTGCCGACGACCAGCAGGCCGATGCCGACCGTGACCACCGCGAACGCGAAGCTCACGACGGTCATCGGTATCGAGTAGCGGACCGGGCTGTCCGGCACGTCGAAGCCGAGCATGGCCGCGAAGTGCATCAGCCAGATCGCGCCGCCGCCGATCGCGAAGGCCGCGATCGTCAGCCAGCGGTTGCGCCGGCTCCGTGTACGCGCGTCCCGCGCCCGTCTCGTGCACAGCAACCCGAAGAAGGATCCCAGGAACGCCAGCAGGAACGCGGCGACCGGGTTGAATGCTCCGTACGTGAAGTGATGGACATGGGCCACAGACCGCACCTCGCGAAGATCGAAGAATCGTTCGCGAGCGATTTAGTCAGGTTTTTCCGTCCAGACATCGGACGCGAAGTGCGCATGTGGCCAGACACAGGAAACCGGGGCCACCTGATCAGGTGACCCCGGCCGGGGAGACGAGATGCACGGGCCGGTCAGGTGAAGATGCTGACGCCGCCCGGGCCGACGAGGAGACCGACGATGATCAGCACGATGCCCCAGAGGAGCTGCCGACGGAACAGCGCGAAGATTCCGGCGACCACCAGGATGACTGCGAGGATCCAGAGGAGTGTGTCCATGGCATCGCAGGTACCCGAAGGCCCGAAATCGAAAACCTAGGAAACCGCGGCCAGTTCACTGTCGACATCGTCCGAGTCGGAGAGCAGCTGGTAGACGTTGTACGCCTGCTTGATGACCGGGTGGGCGACGTTGCGCACGGGTACCCCGCCCGGGGTACGCCCCCGCTCCGAACCGTGGTGCGCGTGCCCGTGCAGGGCGAGCGCGGTCGGCGCCGAGTCGATCGCCTGGCCGA
Organism: Actinoplanes sp. NPDC051411; assembly: GCF_040682075.1. NCBI lineage: Bacteria > Bacillati > Actinomycetota > Actinomycetes > Micromonosporales > Micromonosporaceae > Actinoplanes > Actinoplanes sp. NPDC051411. The sequence continues at coordinate 40,933 of NZ_JBFBAD010000064.1, forward strand.
GCTGATAGCACCCGAGGAACGGGTAGATCTCCAGTGGCTCGCCGACCAGCGTCTCGGGCACCGGGGCGTAGTGGGTGAGCGCGACCAGTGCGTCGCACCGTACCGAACGCAGGGCCTCACCGAGGCCGGCGGCGTATCTCTCGGTGGTGCCGACGAAGTCCTTCATCTCGCGCTCACCGAAGTTGCTCGCGCACGCCCCGGCGAACCCGCCGCCGAAGCCCTTGGTGCCGGCGATGCCGAGCCGGTGCCCGCGCAGCTCGAGCACAGTCGCCGCGCTTTCCAGCACCGTGATCCCGGCGTCCTCGATCGCCTTGGTGACCGCGTCCGGCTGGTCGCTCTGGTGGTCGTGGTTGCCGAGCACGACCACGACCGGCACCCCGAGCCCGCCGAACTCGGTCGCGAAGCACTTCGCCTCCTGGACCGTGCCGTGCCGGGTCAGATCGCCCGCGATCAGCAGCGCGTCGGCCCGGTCGGGCAGCTCCTCCAGGGCGGGCCGGTAGCGGCCCACCACGTCCTTGTCCACGTGGACGTCGCCGACGGCGGCGATCCGGATCATGAAATCTCCTCCACCTCGCTGGGCGCGTGGGCCCGGGTGATGCCGATGTCGCACGCGATCTCGACGTCGGGGAAGTGTTCGGTGATCTGCCGGCAGATCTCGTCGCGCCGGTGAGTGCTCTCCACCTCGCCGCCGAGCACCACCAGGTGATCCCGGCGCTGGACCGTGATGCCCTGTTCGGCGATGCGGTCGTCCTCGGTGAGCAGCCGCTGGATCTCGGCCTCCAGATCGATCTGGTTGGTCATCTCAACCCCCTACCTTGATTTCCTCTCCGTCGGGAAGAGGCACGACATCCAGCCGATCGAGCAGGATCAGGAACGCCTCGGCGTACGGTGACTTGGCCGTTTCCCGGCGCACCCGCGCCCAGTCGATCTGCTCGCGCAGCGAGCGGGCGATCGGCAGCCCGGTCGCGAAGTCGCAGTAGTGCTGGCTGTAGCTGAGCAGCTTGTGCACCATCAGCCGACTCGCCGAGATCACCGGCATATAGATCGCCTCGACCGAGATCCGCGAACTGTCGGCCAGCGTCTCGTCGGTCACCGGCGATTCCACCGGCCGGTAGATCAGGTCGACCATCCGGTCCTCGTCGTAGACCTTGACCAGCCAGTCCTCGGGCGGCTGCTCGACCCGGAAGCCGACCTTGGCCAGCTCGGCGAGCGCCTGCTCCTTGTCCTGTTCGCGGATCAGGAAATCGACGTCGTGGTCACTGGAATGGCCGCCGTGCGCGTACACGGCGAAGCTGCCGCCGAGCGCGAACGGGATGTCGGCCGCCTTCAGCGTCGCGGCGACCCACTTCAGCGTTCCGGCCAGTCCCTCGTCAACCCGGTGCGGCATGAATTTCCCCCTGTGGTGATGCGCGGTCTGTGCCGATGAGGACTACCCACCCGGGGCCAAGGTCAAAATCAACTGCTCCAACCCCATTCTGTACGCCCCGAAGCACCGTCGCCGGAGAACCCAGCGTGACGAGGGCGGGTCCCGCCGGTCACGCGGGCTGCGGCCGCGCGACCGACGTGCCCGGATACCGTTGGTCAGCATGCAGCCCCGCCCGGTACGCACGATCGCCCTGATCGGTCCCGACGGTTCCGGCAAGACCACGCAGGCCCGCCGCCTGGCTGCCGAGCTCGCCGCCGTCGGACTGCCCGCCACCTACTTCCGCCACGCCGGGGGCCGCCGCTGGTTCGGCCGCCTCGCCGCCCGCCTGGGCCGCCCCGACGCCGACGCCCTGCTGGGCCCGCGCCGGATGCTGTTCGTCGAGGCGCTGCTGCGCTGGCTGGCGATCCTGCGCACGCTGCTGCGCCGCGCCCTGACCGGCGAGGTCGCGGTCATGGACCGATACGCCGCCTGCCAGTACGCGAGCCTGCGCGCCCGCTCCGCCACCCCGGCCGCCGAGCGCCGCGCCCGCCGGGCCTACCGCCTGTTCCCGGCCCCCGACGTGACCGTTCTGCTGACCGTCGACCCGCACACCGCCCAGCACCGCATCGACGCCCGGGGCTACGACCACGAGACCCTCGACTACCTGGTCGCCTCGTCCGCCGCCTACCGCTCGCTGCCCGAGTTCGCCGGCTTCCGGGTCGTCGACGGCAACGGCACCCCGGACGAGGTCGCGGCCGCGATCCGGGCCTCGCTGCCGTCGGTCATGCCGGAGACCCCCGGCCGCGCCCGGATCCGCACCACGATCCTGACCGGCGGCCCGATCCTGGCCGGCGCCGCCGCCCTGGGCCACCAGCTGGCCGAGGCCTTCTAGCCCTGGCCCTGGCGGTGGTCGCGGACCGCGATGACGTTGTCGACCAGGCGTTCGACCGCGGCGTCACGGTCGGCGCCCGGCCCGATAGCCGACCGTGACGCCGCGATTTTTTCGGCGCCGCCACCAGGCCGCGCCGATTCAGGCGCGGCCGTAGACCGGGATCTGAGCACCGCTGGTCGGGCCGGAGGCGTCCGAGGCCAGGAACAGGATGACCCGCGCGATCTCGTCGGGGGAGACCCAGCGGCTGTGGTCGGCCTCCGGCTGGTCGCGCCGGTTGGCCGGAGTGTCGATCACGCTCGGCAGCACGGTGTTGCAGCGCACGCCGTGCTTGCGGTATTCGACCGCGACCGCCGCCGCGAACGCCAGCACCGCCGCCTTGGACGTCACATAGCCGGCCGCCCCGGCGAACGGCGCCACCGCGGCCCGCGACGACACGCACACGATCGACCCGCCGCCCGCCTCCACCAGGTGCGGCAGCGCGGCCGAGGTCACCAGATAGGTCGGCCGCAGGTTCCGGGTCAGCATGGCCTCGAACTCCTCGACCGGGGTCTCGCCGACCAGCGCGCCCCCCGCGTACCCTCCGGCGACGTTGACCACGGCCCGCAAGGGCGCGTCACCCTGCCCGGCCGCGACGCCGACCGCGGCATTGACGTCCGCCGCATCACCCAGATCGCCCTCGACGGCGGTCGCGCCCTCGGGAAGGCGGCCCGCCGAGCCCGGCCGCACCGGCGCGACCACGCGCCACCCGTCGGCGAGAAAGGCGGAGACCGTGGCGGCGCCGAGGCCGCCCGTCCCGCCGGTGACCAGTACGGTTCGCGCGTTGCTCATGCCGATCATCCGAGCACGCGGCCCGGCCCATACGCCTGTGGTTTTCGTCACTGGCCCGTCCGGATGGCGGAACGGCTCCGAATCGTTGACGAAAGGGTGGTCACCTGATCGGGAGTCACCCGGACGGGCGAGTGAACTGCGGCGCCGCGTGCCGCATTGTGGCAGGTGGTCCCGTTCGCCTGGGTGGCGGGACGTTTTGCTGGGGCCTTTTGTTCAGGCCGGTCAGCAACCGGTCGATGCAGCACGTGAACCTGGAGAGCCGACTGGCCGTACAGGGTAGTGACGAGCATCCCAAGCCCCCGGTGATGCCCGTCGCTGCGACGGATGAGAGGCCGATGGTGTCATGGAGCGCACGACGGGTATGCGTCTATGCGCGCACAACTGAGCCGAGACGCGTCATACCTGGGAGCCTCCACAGCAAGTCTGCACTCGGCTCTCAGCTATCGCCCAGACATTCGTGACACTTTCGACCCACCAGCCGGAATCAAGTGCACGTCACTAATTGTTCTGTAGATGTCAGCAACCGCAATGCACGAACCGCGGACGTTACGGGGAGGGCTGATGGACGCAGGTATCACCCGTAACGGGATTCGTGAAGGCAATGAGGGGACCGTGGGCAACGTGGAGAAGAACACCGTGATGCGGACCGACCAGGTCGCCGAGGAGCGCGACCTCGTCGGAGTCTACCTGCACGAGATCTCCCGGACGCCACTGTTGGACGCTGCCAGGGAGGTCGAGCTCTCCAAGGCAATCGAGGCGGGCCTCTATGCCGAGTTTCTTCTCGACTCTGGTGAGGTCCGGCGTGGTGTGAGCCGGGAAGAGCTGGAGCGCCTGGTCACCGAGGGCTCCAAGGCCAAGGACCTGTTCATCCGGGCCAACCTGCGGCTGGTCGTCTCCATCGCCCGGCGCTACGTGCGCTCGGGCATGCCGATGCTCGACCTGATCCAGGAGGGCAACACCGGTCTGGTCCGCGCGGTCGAGAAGTTCGACTACGAGCGCGGCTACAAGTTCTCGACGTACGCGACCTGGTGGGTTCGCCAGGCCATCAGCCGCGCGATCGCCCAGCAGGAGCGCACCGTCCGGCTGCCCGTGCACCTGGTCGAGGACGTCAACCGGATGCGCAACGTGACCCGTCAGCTCGTCCGCGAGCTGGGCGGCGACCCGGAGCCGGAGCAGATCGCGACGGCGCTCGGCGTGACCGTCGAGCGGGTCAACGAGCTCACCCGCTGGGCGCAGGACACCGTTTCCCTGGACACGCCGGTCGGCGACGACGGCGACACCAACCTGGGCGACCTGGTGGCCGACAGCGACGCGCCGTCGCCGGAAGAGATCGTGCTGACCGCACTGGAGCGGCAGCGCATCGAGGGCCTGCTCAACCACCTCGACGACCGTTCGGCCGGCATCATGCGGGCCCGCTACGGCCTCGAGGACGGCCGGGAGCACTCGCTGACCGAGGTGGCCTCGCGCTTCTCGCTCAGCCGCGAGCGCATCCGCCAGCTGGAGATCCAGGCGCTGGGCCGGCTGCGTGAGCTCGCCCGGGCCGAGGGCCTGCAGGCCGCTTAAGAAATTCGCTCATCCCCCGACGTAAAAGGCCGGTACCCCGAGGGGTACCGGCCTTCGTGCTGTGCGGATCTGATCAGGTCACGCGACCGTAGCCGTAGATCGGCATGCCACGGTTGATCGAGCGTTCGTCGACCGGTTCACCCTCGCGTGGCGCGTCGATGATCTGGTTGTTGCCGACGTAGATGCCGACGTGCGCGAGGCTGTTGTAGAAGACCAGGTCGCCGGCCTTGAGGTCGCTGCGGCTGATGTGCGCCACCTGACCCCACTGGGCGGCCGCGTTGTGCGGCAGCGAGTGCCCCGCCGCCTTCCACGAGGCCATGGTCAGACCGGAACAGTCGTACGACCCGGGGCCGTCGGCACCGAACACGTACGAGGAACCGATGGCGTTGAACGCGTACCGGACCGCGACGCCGGCGTCACCCGAGATGCTCGGGATCTTGCCGGTGTACGCGTGGCCCGCCTGCGTCGGGCTGCCGTACGCCTGGGTGCGCTTCGCCTTGAGCGACTTGATGTCCTTTTCGATCTTGGCCTTGCGGGCCTTGATCTCGGACAGCTGCGCCGCCTGCTTGGCCTGAGTCGACTTCAACTCGGACTGACGCTGGGCGAAGGTCTGGGTCGTCAGGGTGAAGTTGTCGATGTCGCGCTGGTTGGACTGCTGGATCTGATCGAGGAAGCCCATCTTCGCCATGAGATCGCCGCTGTTGCCGTCGATCAGCGCGCTCATCGGTCCGACGCGGCCCTGCACGTATGCAGTGGTGGCGATCGTGCCGACCTGCGCGCTCGCGGTCTGCAGGGTCGCCTTCGCCGGGGCCAGCGAGGCTTCGAGCTTCTTCAGATCGGACTGCGTCTTCTGGAGGCTGATGTTCATCGCGTTGTACGACTCGACGACAACCTCGAGCTGCTTGGACTGCGCGTCGATCTGCTTGGTCAGATCGCTTGTCGAGGGGCTCGCGTGTGCGGCTTGGGCACCGGTCAGGGTGACCGCGAATGCCGTCACCGCGACCACGAGCGCTCTCAGCCTCGTGCGGGGGTGTGGCACTGGTGTAGTGGCCTTTCTTCCGCTCGGCCGCCTACCGGGTTAGCTGACGGATTCGGGCGGGAAGAAGGCCCTACCGCTGACGCGGATTCACCCCAACGAACACGGTTCCCCGGCTCGCCACGACGCGTTCACTGCAACGCCCGGGGGAGAGCGCCAAACACGCCGTGATGATTCGGCAGCGTTGGCCGGCGCCACCGGAGGGTGTGGCTGCGGACCGAACCAACCGCACCAACCTATCGATGGGAAATTCAAAATCAAGTGCTATCCGAGTGAATTATGTCAATAGACCGGTATGTGTCGATGATCCCGATAACACATTGTCATTCGACATGAGCAACCCGTAGAACTGTAGGCTCAAACCGGACTTTTTGCCAGACCGGCGTCGTCATTCTCAGTACGCGCCCAATCACGCGTCACCTTCCGCTCGGTCCAGAACGAGAGGAACGGAATGGTGCCGGCCGCCATCACCAGAATCATCCGCAGGAACGGCCAGTGAAGCCGGCGCGCGAGATCGAAGGTGAGGGCCAGGTAGACCATGAAAAGGAAGCCGTGGGCCGGGCCGACGATCGCGACGACCGTCTCGTTGCCTCCGGCGTACTTCAAGGGCATGCCGACGAGCACCAGCACGAGCAGGCCGGTGCCGACGATCCAGGCGATGATCCGGTAACGAACGAGGGCTCCGTGCACTTTTCCGGTCCTCACTGTGCTTGCTCGGCCCGTCGCGGGCCGGGATAGTCGCCCGGCCGGGCGCCGGGATGCGCCGCCAGCCAGGCCAGGTAGTCGTTGTAGGCGTCGAGCTCGGGGTCGTCCTCGGCTGCGGCGGCCCGGACCGGGACCCGCACCGGCCGGCCGACCGTAACAGGCGCGCCTGGGAGCTTCTCGGCTGGTGCTTCCGGTTTGACCGGCGTCTCCTCAGGTCGCTTGCGGGCCACCTGAACCTCGCGGAACCAGAGGAAGACCACGAAACCCGCGAACACCGGCCACTCGAACGTGTAGCCCCAGCTCAAGGTGTTGCCACCGGCCGCGCGGTCGAACTGCCACCAGCCCAGCGCGAGGAAACCGGCGACCAGGGCGAGGGCCAGGAGGTGGCGCGCGAGCCACGCGGGGGTCCACAGCCCTTTCATGCCTCTGAGCGTACAAGCGGGGGTTTGCTGATCGTCTGAGCGGGCACCCGCAGGACCATGACTGATCCGACGCAGGCCGATGTCTTCGAGATCGGCATCGATCCGGCCGAGCTCGCCGAGGAGGACCTCTTCCGCGAGCTGTCCAGCCTCTATCGGACCCGGCTGAGCACTTTGCGGCACGGTCCCGACGCCGCGCTGGCCAACCACTTCAAACGCACGGCCGAGCTGGAGACCGAGTACATGGCCCGGCACCCCGGCCGCGAGGTCGACCAGGACCGCCTCACCCAGGATTTCTGACCCCGGGTGAGTGACCGGCGTCACAACCTCTAACGGAATCGTGGGCGAGGGCCGACCGTTGAGAGCAGATGTCGGTGTGTTCAGTGTCCCCGGGCCTCACCATTTTGCCTTCACGGACTACCGTTCGGCTGGAGCCGTGTTGAGCCTTTCGCCGCGAGGCGACATGCACACCGACACCTCGTGAGGCAGGGCCTCCGGAGCAATCCGGGGGCCCTGCTCTGGTTTCCGGGCCCGGTTCGGTTTTCGGGGCCCGGCTCCGTTTCGGGGCCCGGCTCCGTTTCGGGCTCGGTGAGTTTCGGCTGGGGCCCGCGCCGGGTAGTCGATCACCATGACTGACGACCGGACCGACCAGCGCGCCGCCGAGATGCTGCCCGAGGAGCAGGTGGTCGGCAGCGACGACCCGCACGCGCAGGCGGAAGCGATCCTCGCCGACTCCGACCGGCGGGAGGAGCATCCGGAACCCGACGAGGAGCGCTCCTCGGACCAGACCGCCCAGTAGGGGCACGCGGCTTCCGTGCCGGTCGATCCGCATGGCAGGATCCAGCCCGTGCCTGCCCAGAATCGCCGCATTTCGGCACCCAAGCGCGGCCTCGCCCGGCGCCTGCTCCGTCGCGCGCCCGCACCCGGTCACGGGCGAGGGCGTTCCGACGAGCTGAGCGGCCCGCACACGGTCGAGATCGCGGGACTGCTGCACGAACTCACGGCGCGCCTGCTCGGCTCGGACAGCTTCGCTCAGGCGGTCGAGCGGCTCGCGGCCTTCGGCGTGGGCGCGGTGCCGGGCGCGGTCCGATGCTCGGTCACGCTGATCGGCGAGGGTGGCCCGGCCACGATCACCGGGCACGGCCCGGCGGGGCGACAGGTCGACGAGATCGCGTACGCGGTGGGCAGCGGCCCCGGGTTCGACGCCGCCCGCACCCGGGCCCTCGTCACGTCGCCCGACCTGACCGGCGACGAGCGCTGGCCCGACCTCGTGCCGGCCGCCGTGCAGAGCGGCGTGCGCTCGGTGGTGGCGGTCCCGATCGACGTGCAGCGGGTCTCGGTCGGCGCGCTGAGCCTCTACGCCGAGGCGCCGGACGCCATCTCGCCGTCGATGCTGCTGACCGCGATGGCGATGGCCACCCAGGCCGAGGTGCTGCTGGGCGAGATCCGCCGCCGGGACGCGCTGGTCGAGGGCGCCGCCGTCGATCGCGCGGCCGGCGTGATCATCGCCCAGCGCAACTGCGGGGTCCAGGAGGCGTACGCGTTTCTGCAGGACACCGCCCAGCGGCTGGGCCTCGACCGCCGCACGGTCGCCGACCGGCTGATCGCCGCGGTCGCGCGCAAGCCGTGAGGGGCACGTGCGCCCGGCGGACGCGCGTACCCCTCACGGGTTTTGACTTTTGATTTTCAGCCGTTGTCCTTGCCGGCCGGAACCGGATCGCCCGGGGCGTCCTCGTCGAGGTCGCCGGCCGGGAGCGGGCCGGCGCCGACCTCACCCGGCACGCCCATGCTGTTTTCGGCGGCCAGCACGTCGTCGGCCCGCTGCTGCTGGGCCGAGCGCTGCGAGAGCGGGATCTCGGGCAGGAAGAGCACGACGATCAGGCCGACGACCATGACGGCGGCGGCCAGGATGAAGACCACCTGGATGCCGTCGGAGAAGCCGACCTTGAACGGGTGGGCGACCACCGCGGAGAGCTTGCCGAGGAACGAGGTGTCGTTCAGCCCGCCGCTGCTCTGCCCCTGCGCGAGGATCTGCTGCTGGTCCGGGGTGAACGCCTTGACGAAGGCCGGGTCGCTCCCCGCCTTCGTGTAGGCCGAGAGGACCTTGCCGCCGACGACGTTGAACAGCACGGACAGGAAGATCGCCGTGCCGAGCGTGCCGCCCATCGAGCGGAAGAACGTCACCGAGCTGGTGGCCACGCCGATCTCCCGCGGGGAGACCGCGTTCTGCACCGCCGTGATCATCGGCTGCATGTTGCCGCCCAGGCCGAGACCCATCACGACCATGATCAGCATGGTCTTCCAGAGCGGGGTGTCGGCGCCGATCGTCGCGAACAGCACGAGCGCCGCGACCATGAGCACGCTGCCGATGATCGGGAAGATCCGGTAGCGGCCGGTGCGGGCGATCAGCTGGCCGGCGGTGATCGAGCCGGCCATGATGCCGATCACGAACGGGATCATCTGCAGGCCGGCCTGGGTGGCCGACGAGCCCTTGACGATCTGCAGGTACAGCGGGACGGTCAACAGGCCGCCGAACATGGCCATACCGATGATCGTGCTGGAGATCGAGCCGACCGCGACGGTCTTGTTCTTGAAGAGCCGCAGCGGCAGCAGCGCCTCGTCGCCGTACGCCCGCTCGGCGAGGACGAACGCGACGATGCCGAGCGCGCCGATGATGTAGCAGGCGAACGCGCGAGGCGAGTCCCAGCCCCATTCGCGGCCCTGCTCGGCGACGGTCAGCAGCGGCACCAGGCCGACGATCAGGGCGAGCGCGCCCGGCCAGTCGATGCGGTGGTCGGTGCGGGTGTGCGGGAGGTGCAGCACCTTGGCCACGACCGCCAGGGCGGCGACGCCGATCGGCACGTTCAGGTAGAAGATCCAGCGCCAGCCGGTGATGCCGATGATCGAGTCCTGGCCGGCGAAGAAGCCGCCGAGCAGCGGGCCGATGACGCTCGCGGTGCCGAACACGGCGAGGAAGAGGCCCTGGTATTTGGCCCGCTCACGAGGCGGGACGATGTCGCCGATGATGGCCAGCGCCATCGACATCAGTCCGCCGGCGCCGATGCCCTGGATCGCGCGGAAGGCGGCCAGCTCGTACATGTTCTGCGAGAGACCGCAGAGCATCGAGCCGACCACGAAGATGGTGATCGCGAAGAGGAAGAAGCCGCGGCGGCCGTAGATGTCGGAAAGCTTGCCGTAGAGCGGCGTGGAGATCGTCGAGGTGATGAGGAAGGCGGTCGTCGCCCACGCCTGCAGGTTGAAGCCGTGCAGGTCGTCGGCGATCGTCCGGGTCGCCGTCGCCATGATCGTCTGGTCGAGGGCGGCGAGGAACATGCCCATCATCAGGCCGGCGAGGATGGTGAGGATCTGGCGGTGGGTGAACTCCGCGGAAGGCCGGCCGGCGGCGGGCGGTCCGGCCGTGGCCGGTGCGGTGGTCTTGGGGTTACTCACGCGATCTCCCGTGCTGGTGGTGTTGCGGCCGGTTCATGGCGTATCAGCGCCTCGACCGAGCTGTTGAATTGTTCGAAGAGGTCGGCGAACGCGGCGATCCGCTCGTCCGGCCAGTGGCTGAGGGCCTCGTTGAGCATGCCGAGGCGCAGGTGCTGGAGCTTCTCGCAGGCGGCGAGGCCGGTTTCGGTCACCGCCAGCCGGGACGCCCGTCCGTCGACGGGGTCGGCCTCCCGGCGGGCCAGGCCCGCCTTGACCAGCTGGGCGACCTGCCGGCTGATCGTGGAGGGGTCGGCCTGCTTGAGATCGGCCAGGTCGGTGACCCGCATGGGCCCCATCACGTGCAGCGGGAACAGCAACATCAGCGCGGAGAACTCCGCACCGAGGTCTCCGGTGTTGAGCATGCTCTTGGCACGCTGGCTCAGCCGGATGAATCGAATGACTTCGTCGGCCAGGCGCTCGGTGCCGTAGGTGACGTCCGGTTCGCGCACTTTGAATGCCGTTCTTGCCTGCCGCGGTCGGCGGCGGATTGTTGGTTGTAGCGTACAAGTATTTGCTTGATGAAACCAATTCGCGACCGCTGTCCGCAGCGTGACGCTCATCGCATCCGCCACACGCCGGTCGCCAGCGACCCGGTCTCCTCCAGCGCCGCGGGCACCGGCACGACGTACGCCGTGAGCTGCTGGAAGAGGCGTTCCGGGAAGTACCCCCGGCCGGGGTCCCCAACCAGCACATCGGCAGAATCCCGCCGGGCTTTACGCAGGCGCTCGGTCATCCGAGGGGCGACGGCGGGGCTGTAGAAGACGTCGCCGGCCAGAACCACATCGGCCGCCGGCTCACCCGCGACGATCTCGACGCCGTTCGCCGCGGCGTTGCGCATCGCGGCGGCGACCGCGGCCGGATCGATGTCGCTGACACTGACCTCGGCGGCGCCGGCCTTGGCGGCCGCGATCGCCACGACACCGGAACCGGTCGCCAGGTCGTGAACCCGCTTCCCGGCCACCACCTCGGGATGATCGAGCACGTAACGGGCGAGGGCCTGTCCGCCCGCCCAGACGAACGCCCAGAACGGCGGCGGCTCGTCACTGCGGAACTCGCCGCCGGCCAGATCGAACAGGCCGACCGGCTCGCCGATCAGATGCAGCGAGATCTCGGGCGCCAGCGGGACCGGCAGCAGGATCAGGGTCGGCTCGGGCATCGGGCGATTCTCCGCCCGGCCCCCGGTGATCGCGCCCTATTTAAGCTGCGTCACATCGCTGGCCAGCACCAGCTTCGCCCGGTATTCGGCCCGGGCCTCGGCGGCCCACGGCTCGTCGACGTCCTCCAGCAGCGGGCGGGTGGCCAGGAACGCGGCCGCGGTCAGCGGCTTGATCGCGCGGTTGGCCGGGCGGCCGGCAGCGGCCGCGACCAACTCGTCGAACCGGGCCGCGTCGACCCGCACCCGATCCTGATCGAGAGCCACGTGGTTGCGGTGAGTGACGACAACGGATTCGCGCGCGGTCACGCCGGGCTCGAGGTGCTGCCGCAAGACGGCCAAATCGGACTCAATGGCCTTCTTGTTCGTACGGAACAACTCGGCCAGCTCCGAGATGGACGCCTCGCCGCGCAACGCGAGCAGGGCGAACAGGTGGCGCGGTCGATCGCCGCCGAAGTCGTCGCCCGCGAGGCACTCGCCGCGGGTCCGGACCTCGAGCCGACCGAAGAGCTGGATGTCGAACATGAAACGGAACTCTGCGTCTGAGAGAGTTGAGCGGCAAGCCCCAATGCGAGGGGGGCCCTCACCCGAAAGATAGGTAATGGCGGCCGCTTGGCTTCAACCCGTCATCGGGCGTACCGACGGAACGGAGACGGCCCGTCGGACCACCAGGCTGTTGGTAGGTCGGGAATCAATACCGGTACTCCTTAGACTTCCCGGGGTCGGTCAGAGGAAAGGTGGCGCATGAACAACGGCGAAGCGATCAGCGTCCTCGTCGTCGACGGCCACCAGACGTTTGCCGAGCTGCTCGGACACGCGCTGGCAGGCCAGCCCGACCTGAGGTACGTGGGACATGCGCTCACGGGTGCGGAGGCACTGCGGCTCGCCGCGGAACTGAAACCCAATGTGATCCTGCTTGATCCCGAACTGTCCGATGCGGACGGCATTGCCATCGCGGAGCTGCTCCGTGTCCGCCAACCGGACACCCGTGTGGTGATCCTCACCGCGAGCGACGAATCCGCCCTGGTCGGACGCGCGACGGCGGCCGGCGCGGCCGGGTTCCTGTCCAAGAACGGTGCGCTCGGCGACGTGCTGAACGCGTTGCGTACGGCCCACGGCGGCGGCATGACGGTGTCCACCGACATCCTCGCCCGGCTGCTGCGCAGCACGACGCCCGTGGTCGGCCCGCGCGGCGGTGGCCTCACGGTGCGTGAGGACGAGGTGCTCCAGCTGATGGCGGCCGGGCTCGACGCCCGCGCCATCGCCCGGCGGCTCGGCATCAGCCTCCACACGTGCCGGGGATACGTGAAAGCGGTCCTCGCCAAGCTCGGCGCGCACAGTCAGTTGGAAGCGGTGGCGATTGCGAGCCGTCGTGGGCTGATCCGTCCCAATCGGCCGTGACTCCAAGTAGTTATTGCCTGCACTCATCCGGAACGCCACGGAATCCGTACCTGATCACGGGCGCCGCTAAGGCGGCGTGATCAGGGGAGGCCTGCCGTGGACCGCACAACCGCCGACGGCGCAATGTCCGATGTGTCCGCGTCCGGGCGGGGCGCGAAACCGCCCTACCGCCGCCCGCCGGTGCAGCTGCCGGTCCCCGAGGCCAGCCCGACACCCGGCACGACCGCGTCGACCTGGTTCGGCCCGCGGGTGGCGGCGGCCCAGGACGGCGCCGCCCGGCCCGAGACCCCGGCCGAGGAATCCCGGCCGGCGACCCCGGCCGGCCACGACGACGGCGCCCGGGCGCAGAGCCCGCCCCAGTTCGGACCCGCGACGCCGGTGGGCGGCGGCCGGACCTCCTTCGGCGTCACCGCCGGGCCGATCTCACCGGGCCGCTCGGCGCCGAACCCGCCGGCCGTCGAGGGTGGAGCGTCCCGCGGCGGCCCATGGAGCGGCGCGCCGGGCTCGGCGCCCGGCGACGGCACTTCACGCGGCGGCACACCGGGCTCCTCGCGGTCGGTCGCGGTCGGTGGCAGGCCGTCACGCTCCGGCGCGGTCGGCGGTGACGCTCCGCGGTCTGGTGCGACGGGTGGTAACGCTTCGCGGTCTGGTGCGACGGGTGGTAACGCTTCGCGGTCTGGTGCGACGGGTCGTGACGCTCCGCGGCCCGGCTCGGTAGGCGGTGACGCGGTCCGGTCCGGTGCGGCGGGCACGGCCGCTTCGGCCGATGAGCTTCCGGTAAGCCGGCAGTCCGCGACCGAGAACGCACGAAACGCCCAGCAGGTCAACGGGAGGTGGGCGCTTCCCGCCGGGCCCTCCATCTCGGCCGCCCCAACCTCGCCGACCTCGACCGGCTCGGGCTGGGTCGCCTCGGGGACGGCGCCCTCCACTTCGACGGGCTCGGGCTGGGCCTCGTCGGGGTCGCCGGGTTCGGTCCGGGACGGTTCGGGTTGGAGCGGACCGGGGCCTGCGGCTTCCTCGTCCTCGACGGGCTCGGGCTGGGCACCGCGGGGGTCGTCCGGCTCAGGCCCGGACGGTTCGGGTTGGAGCGGATTGGGGCCTGCAGCCTCCGCGTCCTCGACGGGCTCGGGCCCGGCACCGTCGGGATCGCCGGGTTCGGCCTCGAACAGTTCGGGCTGGACCCCGCCGGGGCCTGTTGCGGCCTCCTCGACCGGCTCGGGCTGGGCTGGTTCGGGTGGGGTGTCAGCGGATTCGGATGGTTCGGGCTGGGTTGGCACGGGATCGGCGGCTTCCGCGCCGGGCGGTTCGGGCTCGGACAGTTCGAGCTGGACTGGCTCGGGCCGGGCTGACACCGGGTCTGCGGCTTCGGCCTTGACCGGGTCGGGCTTGACCGAGTCGGGTTCGACTCGGGCGGGTTCGGTTGGGTCGGGTTCGGCTGGGTCGGGTTCGGCTCGGGCGGGTTCGGCTGGGTCGGGCTTGGCTGGGTCGGGTTCGGCTCGGGCGGGTTCGGCTCGGGCGGGTTCGGCTGGGTCGGGCTTGGCTGGGACAGAGTCGGGGTCGGGGGGATTCGGCTCGGGTGGTTCGGACGGTTTGGGGTCGGTCGGGGCTGGGGTGGCGGCTTCGGGGCGGGTGGGGGCGGTTGGGGGTGCTTCGACTGGGTGGGATGGGTCGGAGGCTTTGCCAAGCAGTGGGGCGAGGTCGTCGGGGTCTGGGGCGTATTCGTGGGATTCCGGGGCTGCGCTGACGTCGGCCGGGGAAACGGGGCGGCGGGCGGACGGGCGTGGTGACAGTGGACGGACCGGCGGGCATCGGACTGTTGACTCGGGGCAGCACAGTGCGGGCTTCGCGCGTACGGGAAAGGGCGAAGGCGGCGCCGCGGCGCCGCGGCAGGCGAAGCTGGTGACCTTGGGGCTGGTCCTGATGGGGGTTGTCGTGCTGCTGGCGGGCACGGTGGCCGGTGTCGTCTATTTTTCGGGCGGCGACCGCAACGATGACAGCGCCCTCGACAGCGGTGGCGGAGCCCCGGGCGCGGACGACAGCGCGCAGCGCACGGTCAGCGCGCCGATCGGCAACCGGAAGGCCGCCAGCTTCGAGCTGCTGGCCGGGGTCAGCACCGTGCAGGTCAGCATGAAGGACCTGGGCGGCGACCTCTACCGGATCAGCACGCCGGCCGACGCGGGCATCAAGCCCAGCCCGGCGATCAAGGGCGACGACGTGCAACTGCAGGTGGACCGCGACGGCGCCGGGACCGGTGGCCAGATCCAGGTCGTGCTGTCGACGGCGGTGCGGTGGCAGTTGCGGTTCTCGGGGTACGCCGACGAGCAGCAGATCAACCTCAGCGGCGGCCAGGTCAGCAGCGTCGAGATGGTCGCCGGCATGCACAAGGCCGACCTGCAGCTGCCCGCGCCGTCCGGGACCGTGCCGGTGAAGATCACCGGGGCGGTGGATCAGCTGGCTGTGCGGTCGCCGGCCGACAATCCGGTGCGGGTCAAGGTCGGTGGCGGTGCGACCGACGTGGTCGCGGGCAACCGGAAACTGCACGACATCGCGCCCGGGTCCACGCTCACGCCCAAGGACTGGAAGGCGCACGCCGATCGCTACGACGTGACCGCGGCGTCGGCGATCGGCTCGCTCAACGTGGAGAACGCGGCCTGACCGGGCCGAGCGCTCGCGGCGCCCGGCCCGGGTTGGTCACGAGAGGACGCGCAGGCGGACCGTCTGCTCCATCGCGCGAAGCCGGTGCAGCACCTCGTCGCTGAACCCGCCGGAGATGTCGGTGATCAGGTAGCCGTATTCGCCGCGGGTGCTCAGCAGCTGGCCCTCGACGTTGACCTTGTGGTCGGCCAGGATGCTGTTGACCTGGGCCAGAACGCCCGGCATGTTGACGTGCACGTGGACGATGCGGCTCATGCCCGGCTGCTCGGGCAGCGCCACGCCGGGCAGGTTGACGCTGAGCGTCGTGTTGCCGTCCTCGACGAAGTGGGTCAGCTTGTTGGCGACGAAGTCGCCGATGTCGGACTGCGCCTCCTCGGTCGAGCCGCCGATGTGCGGAGTCAGGATGACGTTGGGCAGGCCGCGCAGCTCGGAGACGAACTCGTCGCCCCGGCCCTTGGGTTCGCTCGGGAACACGTCGACCGCGGCGCCCGCCAACTGACCGCCGGCCAGCGCGTCATGCAGGGCCACGTGGTCGACCACGATGCCCCGGGACAGGTTGAGGAAGATCGTGCCGCGGCGCATCCGCTTGAACTGCTCGGCGCCGAAGAAGCCCAGGTTGCCCGGTCGGCCGTCGACGTGCAGCGTGACGATGTCGCTGGTCTCCAGCAGCTCCTCGAGGCTGGCGCAGCGGTGCGCGTTGCTCAGCGCCAGCTTGTCGGCGGTGTCGTAGAAGGACACGTGCATGCCGAGGTTTTCCGCCAGCACCGACAGCTGGGTGCCGATGTTGCCGTAGCCGACGATGCCGAGCCGGCGGCCGCGGATCTCGTGCGCGCCGTCGGCCGACTTGTCCCAGACGCCCTGGTGCATCAGCGCGTTTTTCTCGGTCAGCCGGCGCGTCATCGAGATGATCTCGGCGATCGCGAGCTCGACCACCGAGCGGGTGTTGGAGAACGGGGCGTTGAACACCGCGATGCCCCGCGACGACGCCGAGGCCAGGTCGATCTGGTCGGTGCCGATGCAGAACGCGCCGACGGCGACGAGGCTGTCGGCCGCGTCGAGGACCTTCGAGGTGACCTTGGTCTTGGAGCGGATGCCGAGCAGATGGACGCCGGGGATGCGCTCGATCAGCTCGGACTCGTCGAGGGCGGTGCGGACGGACTCGACCTGGTAGCCCGCGGCCTCGAGCCGGGACACCGCGTCGGGGTGGATGTTCTCCAACAGAAGGACTCGTACCTTGGCCTGGTCGATCATCATGTTCCGTTCCGTGTGAAGTTGGCCGTCCGGGCCGCCGCGCCGAAGCCCGACCTATCAGGTTAGTGCCCCGGATTGTCGGGGTCGGGAAGGTGTGCCGAGGCTCCCATCTAGTGCGATGGCCGTTACCCGAGTTTTTCTTTCAGCCACGGCAGCAAGGCGTCGGCCTGGGCGCGCTGGAAGGCGCGGACGGCCGGGATGCCCGGTGGCGGGGGAGTGCGGCAGACATCGAGGAAGTAGCCGGTCAAGCCGGTCACGACGTCGGTCACCACTTCCGGGTCGAGGCCGGTCAGGAGCCGGTCGGCGGTGCCGCCGTTGACCAGCACGTTGACCGCGAGCAGCACCCGGTCGAGCCAGGCCGGGCCGACGCAACCCCACGGCCAGTCGACGAAGACCGGGCGGCCGTCGTCGCGTACGAGAATGTTGTCGGCCCGCAGGTCGCAATGCGTGAGAGTGTCGCCGGCGGCCGTCGCGGCGAGGCCGCGGGCGGCCGACGCGCGGAAGGCTGGCAGACCGGCCCGGACCCACGGATCAAGATCGGCCGGTGGATCGGCCGCGATCCGTTCCCAGCCCCCGAAGTCGTGGGCCAGGTGATCGGCGGCGCGCGGGGCGTCGGCCAGGGGCGTCGGGGTGAGCGCGGCGACGAGATCGTCGAGGCCGGCCAGGACGGTGTCGATGTCGGCGTCGGACCAGGGCAGCCGCGGGTGGCGGCCGGCGACGTCCTCGAGGACCAGGACGACCCAGTCGCCGGTGTCGAACGCGCCGAGCATGCGCGGCGTCGGCGCGTGGCCGGGAATCGCGGCGGTGATCCGCATTTCCTGCCGCGCCAGCTCGGCCGAGTGCTGGTTGATCGTCGGGGTGACGGCCTTGACGAACGCGCGGAGGCCGTTGCCGGTGCGGACGCGGTCGGCGGTGCCGGGGGAGAAGCCCTGAGTTTGGGAACGGGCCTCGATCACCCGGCCGCCGATGATCTGCTCGACACGGGCCTGGATGTCGGGCGGCAGGTCGGCCCAGGTGATGCGGACGGCCGGGCCCGGCTCGCGGGCAGTGTCGTCGGTTGCTTCCGTGCTCACCTCGGCGATCCTGGCAGGCGGGCCGTCGGGGCCGAAAGCGATTTTGAGGATGACGGTTTCATGACACTTCATCGGTTTTGTCGGGATCCTCGACGTACCGCCGAAGATGTAGGGACGGTTACAACCCGGGGAGGACGCCCGATTCGCGTATCTCCGACAGGCTGACGGGTAGCAAGCTGAGGCAAGCTCAGAATGGGGGTGTTCATGGGGTCACTGGGCTTGGCGGTCGGGCTGTCGATGCTGTCGGCGGCCAGCTACGCCGCGGCCGCCGTCGCCCAGGAGCGCCTCGCGGAGCACGGGCACCGCGGCCGGGCCCGATGGGCGACCGCTCTGGTGCTCACGGCGGCCGGCGTCCTGCTGCACGTGCTTGCCCTCAACTTCGGAACGGTCGCGGTCGTTCAGGCCCTGGGCACGCTCACCCTGCTCTTCGCGCTGCCGATCTCGGCGCTGCGCTATCACGTACGCATCGGGCCGGTGTCCTGGCTCGACGCCGGGCTGACCGTGGCCGGGCTCGCCCTGATCCTGTCGCTGTCGGTCGACTCCGGCCGCCCGGCGCTGCTGTCGGGACCCGACGGGCGCTATCTGTCACTGGCCACGCTGGTGACCGTCGTCGTCATCGGCGGCGGGGCGTGGTTCGCGGGGGCGCGCATGCGGGCGGTGATGCTCGCGGCGGCGGCCGGGGTCGCCTTCGGCATCGCGTCGGTGCTGTCCAAGGCGGTGATGGCGACGGTCACGGACTCGGGCGTCGACGCGATCTCGCCGTTCATCGTCACGATGGTCGTGATCTTCTCGGTCGTGGGCTATCTGCTCGGTCAGCTCTCGTACAAGGGCGCCGGGCTGGCCGCGCCGCTGGCCACGGTGAGCGTGGTCAACCCGGTGGCGGCGGCGATCGCGGGAGTGGTGGTGTTCGACGAGCGGTTCCGGTTCGGGCACGGGGGCCTGGCGGTGGTCGGCATCGCGGCGGTGGTGATCACCTGGGGTGTGATCGGGTTGTCGCGGCGCACCGCGGTGGCCGGCACAACGACCGAATCGGAAGACCGGCCGGCGGACGATGCGGAGCCGGTCGAGGTCCACGCGGAGCCGAAACCCGACCCTGAGGCCGAGCCGACTCCGCATTGACCTCGGTCAGGCGGACTTCGGTCAGGCGGACTTGGTCAGGACGTAGTGGGTCACCCGCTCGGACGGGGTGAGGTCGGTGACCTGGTAGGCGGCGGCCACGTTGCCGGCGAAGAGCGGCTCGCCGAGGCCGAGGACGATCGGAGCCACGGCCACGTGGAGCTCGTCGACCAGGCCCGCGTCCAGGGCGGCGCGGATCGTGGCGGCACCGCCGCCGAGGCGTACGTCCCGGCCGCCGGCCGCGGCGAAAGCCCGGCCCAGCGCGGAATCGAGCCCGTCGGTGACGAAGCGGAAAGTCGTGCCGCCCTTCATCACCAGGTCGGCGCGCGGGTGATGGGTGAGCACGAAGACGTCGTGGTGATAGGGCGGCTCATCGCCCCACCAGCCGGACCAGGAGCTGTCACCCCACTCGCCGCGGATCGGGCCGAACATGTTGCGGCCCATCACCGTCGCGCCGATGTTGTCGTCGCCGCGGCGCAGAAACGCCTCGTCGACGCCCTCGGTGCCGCCCTCCTGGCCGATCATCGCCCGGCCGTAGCGGGTCTCGAAGATCCACTCGTGCAGGCGCTCGCCGCCTACCCCGAGCGGGTTCTCGGGGCCCTGCTCCGGGCCGGCCGCGAAGCCGTCCAGTGACATCGCGACGTTGTGTACGCGCAACTTCGGCATCGCTGATCCTCCGGTTGTCCATAGGGGAGTCACGTCCGCGTGGCGGCGTGCGGGTACCGGTTCGGCCGGCGCGGAGCTAACACGGCCCCGCGCCGCGAGGTATCAGGCCGCCGTGCACAAATCGCACGCCCACACCGAAACCGACCCGGTCGTGGGCTCAGGCTCCTCGGCCCGGAACGGAACCGGCTCCAGAGAACCCCAGCTGATCGCCCCCGGGGCCCGGTCGAGCAGAAACTCCTGCACTATCGCGTGCAGGTCGGTCGTCACCCGATAGGTGTCGTCGAACGGCAGGTCGTCGTGCGCGGCCGAGCTGACCGAACACCTCAGCTGGCCGGCCTGGCCGTCGTGCCAGACGTAGAACGTGGCCGGCCCGGGGTGCCCGGCGGCGGCCACCTTGCCGCGGAGCGCCTCGGCGGCCTCCTCGAAAGCGGCCACCACCTCGTCGGCCGACATGCCTAAACGTTCGTGCGGTGGCGCGCCGAACCAGCTGGTGTTGGCGTCCTCGGCGGCTCGGTCCTGTGGCGAGAGCACCACTGCTTCGCCCGCGATCGCGCGGATCTCCTTCAACAGCACGTCGCCCAGTCTGCCGGGCGGACCGGTGTCGGGACCAACAGGGCAGGTCGGCCGGGCGCCGGAAACTTTCGGCACGATCGGCCCACCCTGTTCGGGTAGGCCACAGACACCTACAAAGGCGTACATGTCGGATAGGCGACTCCGGGAGACCGCCGGCCGGAGATCGGCGGGGTGCGACCTCCGGCCGGCGAGGGATCAGACCGAGACCGTCTCGCGCTTGGACGAACGGCCGCGGCGGCGGGTGGAGACCGGCTGCTGCTCGGCGACCAGCCGCTCGACCTCGAGCGTGAGGTCGTCGTTCTCGTCTCCGCTTTCGTCCGCGTTCTCCTGCCCGCTCCCCGGCTCGGCCTCCGATGCGGCGACCGGTGACGACTCCGGTGACGGCTTCGCGGGCGCGACCACGCCCGGGGGCACGTCGACGAACGTCGGCTCGTCCTCCGACAGCTGATCCGGCAGGCCATCGCCGTACGTCACCGGCGCCTCGTCCGCGGTGAGCGGAACCGAATGCTCACCCCGGACGAACAACTCCGCCTCGGACGAGTCGGTCTCGCTCACCATCTGAGCCAGCCGGGTGCGGAAGAACTTCGCCCGGCCGCGGGCCAGGTCATGCCCGATCGAAAACGCCTCCATCTCGAAGGACGTGCGGTTATTGCCCTGATCGTCCTTCCAGTCACGGTTGTAGAACCGGCCGTAGACCACCACCGGGTCGCCGACCGCGATCGAAGACGCGACACCCTCGGCGAGGCGGCGCCAGGCCGTGACCCGTACGCGCAGGCTGTTGCTGTCGACCCACTGGGCCTTGTCACGGTCGAACCGGCGCGCCGTCGAGGCGACCCGGAAGTTGGCCACCAGGGAGCCGCTTTCCTTGAGCCTCCGCCACTCGGGAGCGGTGATCACGTTGCCCACGATCACGAGAGTTGTGTCGAACAAGTTGTCCTCCTGTCGGACGTCGAGGCCCAGAGCATGTCGGTCCCCGCGTACGGAAAAGGGATCTTGACCTCGAACCTGTGGAAACTCCGACGAACTGTGGATGACGTCGCGGCGCACAAACGATCTGCTAGGTAGCCTTCATCTTGTGGAGATCGACGTCCTGGGTGAGCCCTACGAGCGCCACACGATCGACCTGGGCCGCGACGACGAAGGCCCGGTCGTCGCCACGCTGATCCGGCGACGGGCCGAGCAGCCGGCCCGGCGTGCGGTGCTCTACGTGCACGGCTTCAACGACTACTTCTTCCAAACCCACCTGGCCGACTTCTTCGCCGAGCGCGGCTGGGACTTCTACGCGCTCGACCTGCGAAAATACGGCCGCAGCCTGCTGCCCCACCAGACGCCGAACTTCACCCGCAGCCTCACCGACTACTACCCCGAACTCGACGAGTCGGCCCGGATCATCCGCTCGGTCGACGGACACGACCAGCTGCTGGTCGCCGGCCACTCCACCGGCGGCCTGCTCACCTCGCTGTGGGCGCACTCCCGGCAAGGCCAGGGCCTGGTCGACGGCCTGTTCCTGAACAGCCCGTTCTTCGACTTCAACGTCCCGTGGTTCGTCAAGGGCCCGCTGATGACGGCCGTGCTCGGGCTCAGCCGCCGGTCGCCCTACCGGCGCGTCCCGACGGCCGAACTAGGGCTGTACGGCCAGAGCCTGCACACCGACCACCGTGGCGAATGGACCTACGACCTGGCCTGGAAGCCGGTCACCAGCTTCCCGGTGACGGCCGGCTGGCTGCGGGCGATCCGCCACGGCCAGCAGCGCCTCCGGGCCGGCCTCGACATCGACGTGCCGATCCTGGTCGCCTGCTCGGCGCGAACCTTCCGGGGCAAGGCCTGGCACGACGACGTCCGCATCACCGACGCGGTCCTCGACGTCGAACACATCGTTCGCTGGGCCCCCGGCCTCGGCCCACGAGTCACCATCCGGCGGTTCGACGGCGGGGTGCATGACCTCACCCTCTCCGGCCAAGACGTACGCGCGGAAGTGTTCCGCGAACTCGGCCGCTGGGTGGACGCGTTCGTTCCCCCTCCCGGCACCCCGGAAATCGAAGTGCCGCCCGCACCCGAAGAATCGGTGGCCTAAAGCAGCCGCTGCGCGATCACCCTTGTCGCGTCGTCGAAGAGCACCAGACGGGCATCCTCCACAGTCGTCGGCACATCGCTCCCGCGAAGAACGGCCAGGGCCTGCGCGACCGCATCCTCCTTCGGCCACCGGTAGACGCCCGACGAGACGAGCGGAAAAGCAATCGACCTCGCCCCGAGCTCGGCGGCCACCCGCAGCGAGTTGGCGTAACAGTTCCGCAGCAGCGGCGACCGGTCCTCGCGCGCGCTGAACACCGGCCCGACCGTGTGAATCACCCAGCGGGCCGGCAAACGCCCAGCCGTAGTGGCGACCGCCTCGCCGACCGCCAGCCCCCGCCCGTAGTGGCCGGCCCGCAGCGCGCGGCACTCGTCAAGGATCGCCGGGCCACCCCGGCGGTGAATCGCCCCGTCAACACCGCCCCCACCCAGCAGCGACGAGTTGGCGGCGTTGACGATCGCATCGACCTCCTGAACCGTGATGTCGCCGGTAACCAGCTCGACGCGCATCCCGCACCCTCCCCGCTACACTGGTCACCCCTGCTCAGGCCTCGGCACGATACGCTAAGCCCCCATGCGCTCGTAGCTCAGCGGATAGAGCAACGGACTTCTAATCCGTCGGTCGCAGGTTCGAATCCTGCCGGGCGCGCCAGGTTAGAAGCCATCTCCGATGGTGCCGTGATCGCGGCATGGAGCCACGTGTGGAGCGAAGCGCTGCCGTGACTCCATGCCGACCGGATCGAAGGTATGCCGCCGCTCGCGCGGCGAGATCGAGACGTTGCCCAAGTGGGTCCCTGCGGGTGCGGGTCTATGCGGGCACAGACCCCGTATCGCGGAAGCGCCTGTACCTCGTGGAGACGGTGCCGGCTGGGCCAGCAGCCGGGAAGCAGGCGGAGCAGATACGTACGCGGTTCCTGAGCCAGGTTGACGAGAAAGCGCGACCCGAAGACGAAGTCGACTATCAACCGGCTCATGGACCGGTACTTCGAGCTCGTTGACATCGATGAGACAACGCGTGGCCCGTTGGCGGACAATTCGATTCGCCAGACCCCCGCAGTTCTAAAGGGCGGCAGATTCAGACAGTCGAAGCATTTACCTCTACGAGTTCGGCGAATATCTCGGAGGGCTTCTTCCAATTATGGATCTTACGGGGCCGGTCATTG
>NZ_JBFBAD010000065.1:0-62690 GCF_040682075.1 Actinoplanes sp. NPDC051411
TGCGGACCTTGTCGACCGGCTGACCGGAGTGGCGGGCGATCATCTCCTCCAGCTGCGGGCACGTACGCTCTGGTCCGCCGACGGATGCTGCGCGAAGTCGACGGCGATCGTGTACACACTCCGCGCCGCGCTCGTCCGCCAGCAGATCAGCAGCGTCGGGCGTTTGCGCGGCGGCACGTCCGGGCTGACCGTGATCGTCTGGGTGCAGGTCGCGTCGCCGTACGGTTCGCCGTCGCGCACCCAGGCGAGCTCGCGGTATCCGGTCAGATCCTGCCGGGACGACGAGACCCGGAGCATGTGCCCGCCGGTGTCGGTTCCGGTCTGCTCGACGGTGACCTTGCCCGGGTCGACCGTGCTGGTGCTCGACGGCAGCGGGTGGCGTGCCTCGGTGCCGAGCCGCTGGTTGGCCGTCCGGGCCTGGTCCGCCCGCTCTTTCACCGCCTTCGGAACGGCGGCCGGAGACTTGACCGGGCCGGGAACGGAAGTGGACGGCGCGCCGGAGGGTGGCACAGAAGGTGGGACGGAGGCGGACACCGAGGCGCGGGCGGTGAGCGCCGCCGGCCGGGCCGGGCCGGCGGTCGTCGTTCCCGGGTCCCTGGTCATCCGGTCGGTCGCGAGGAGTGCGCCGACGCCCAGAACCGCCGCCAGCCCGGTCGCGCCGAGGATCACGCGCCGCCTGCGGGGCGAGCCCGAGGGAAAACCGCCGTCTTCTTGGTCAGCGTTAGTCATGTGCTCTTGTCCTTCGCAGGTCTCGGTTGCCGGGAGGCCCCCGCACGGACAGCGGGGCAACCCCCGAATCCCCATACTTGCCGTCTACCCGGGCAATTCCGGGTAAATCATTCATCTAGTCAGGGGATACACAGCTTCCGGAGTCAGCCGAGTTTGGCCCACTGCTGATCGATCGCCTCGGCACTGTCGGCGGCGGACGGCTTCTTGGCGACGGTCAGCACCACGACGCTGCGTGCGTCCGACGTACGCCAGCACAGCAGCATCGTCGGCCGCACCATGGCCCGGCCGGTCTCGCTGAAGTGGAACTTCTGGGTGCAGCGGGCGTCGCCGACCCGGTGTCCCCGGTCGGCCGCCCAGAGCATCTCGTGCTGATCGCTCAGGTCGTACCGGGCCGACATGATCCGCATCGTCCCGCCGCCGGGCAGCGGACGACTCTCCTCGGCGTAGGAGCCGGCGTCATGGATCATCGCGGTCGGGGTGGGCAGGGGCCGCTGCAGGGGAATGCCGTCCTTGGCCGCCTTCTCGCGCGCCTGCTCGACCTGCTTACGCACCTTGGCCGGATCAGCGGCCGGATCAGCGGCCGGATCAGCGGCCGGATCAGCGGCCGGATCAGCGGTTCGCGCGGTGGGCGAAGGCGTGGCTGCACGCGGCGCCGATGGGGTCGATGAGGAGGTCGCCGCGGGGGTCGAACGAGCACCCGAGGTGGCGGACGGGGCCGAGGAAACCGGCGGGGCCAGAACCCGCGTGTCCTCGGCCGCGGTCGAATGCCGGTCCTCGCCCGCCCGCGTGATCAGGTAGGCGCCACCGCCCAGCACGACGACCGCGGCGGCCGCACCCACGGCGAGCCGATTCCGGCGCGGCCCCCGACGATTCGTCCCGGAGCGGTCCTCGTCGGCGATGCTCATCGTCTTCGTCCCTCGCGATCGGCTGCGGCGTCCAGCCGTCGCGGCTGAGCGCCTCGGACCCCCATGGTCCCACCCGATCGGATAAAACAGGGCAAAACGCTGCAACAAGGCTGCACCACCGGAAGCCCCAACTGACGCTCGGCGCATCCGAATCTAAGCCTCGACCCGAAAGACAGGCCCACGGAAGGTAGTCGAGGATGCGCCACTCCCTGCGGACCTACGGCACGACCCTGCTCGCCGCCACCGCCCTGGTCGCCGGCAGCCTGGCCGTCACCACCGAGACGCACGAGACCGTGCGCTTGGTCAGCACCACTCTCGACCGGACCGGCCGCCCCGTGATCACCGTGCGCACGGCGGCCGAGGCCGTCAGCGGCCAGGTCGACGCGAAGATCACGGCGTCCGGCGTCCCCGGCGGTTCCGACCCCTACCGACCCCGCCAGTGGGATCTTCAGCGGCTGCGCGCCTCCGCCGCCTGGCAGAAGTCGACCGGCGCCGGCGTCACCGTCGCGGTCCTCGACACCGGCGTCGACGCCACCCAGCCCGACCTCGCCGGCCAGGTGCTCCCCGGCTACGACGCGATCGCCCACGGCGGCACCGCCGACACCGACCCCAACGGCCACGGCACCCACGTCGCCGGCACGATCGCGGCGCTGACCGGCAACCGGGCCGGGATCAGCTCGATCGCGCCCGACGCCAAGATCCTTCCGATCCGGGTGATGGACGCGGCCGGCAACGGCTACATGTCGGCGGTCGCCGACGGCATCGTCTACGCGGCCGACCACGGCGCCGCGGTCATCAACATGTCGTTCTCGACCGCCGCGCCGGTCGACGCCGTCACGACCGCCGTCGCGTACGCCCGGAGCAAGGGTGTCGTGGTGGTCGCCGCGGCCGGCAACGACCGGAAGGCCGGCAACCCGGTCAGCTATCCGGCGGCCACCGACGGCGTGCTCGGGGTCGCCGCGACCGACCAGAAGGACCGGATCGCCGATTTCTCGACCGCCGGCGACTTCGTCGACCTGGCCGCGCCCGGCACCGACATCCTCAGCACCTGGCCGGACAATACGATCAAGGCGATGAGCGGCACCTCGATGGCCGCCCCGCACGTCGCGGCGATCGCCGCGCTGATCATGGCCAAGGACCCGACGCTCACCCCGGACGTAGTCGAGAGGGTCATGGAGCGTTCGGCGCAGGACTTCGGCGCGACCGGCCGGGACGACGACTACGGCTACGGCCGGGTCGACGCCGCCGCCGCGCTCGCCCTCGCCGCGTCCATCCCCAATCTGCCCAGCGCCCCCGGAACGCCCAGCGGGCCCGGGACGCCCAGCGGGCCCGGGACGAGCCCCACGACGCCGGACCCGGCGAAGAAGGCCAAGGCGCGCCCGACGATCAAGACCGCGAATCTGCGCCGGCTGGTCCCGTTCGGCGACGCCGTGACCACGACGTTCACGATCACCGCCTTCGGCAAGCCCTGGGCCCTCCAGCCGGTTCAGATCTGCCTCGCCCCGGCCGGCTCGGCCTTCACCTGCACCGACGACACCACCACCGAGGTGGGCACGGTCACCGTCCTGCAGACGGCTCTCCAGACGTACGCGGTAAAGATCGTCACAACCGCGACCGACAGTTCCGACCGGGTGGCGTCGCAGGCGGCGACCGTGGTCGTCGGTTCCCGGGTGACCCTCGCGGCGACCGCACCCGGCACGCTCACCGTGAGCCTGGCCGGCGCCGTCGGCCAGACCGTGCAGCTGCAGCGCATGTCCGGTACCCGCTGGACCGTCGCCACCACCTACCCGGCCGAGGCGGTCCACGCCGTCACCGGTCTGCCGGCCGGCCGCTACCGGGTCGTGGTCCCGAGCGCGCCGGTGATGACCGGCTCGACGAGCGCCGTGGTGCAGCTCTGACGGCTGCACCACAGCTGCAACCCCGGAATCACTGATCGACTCTCAGCCGCGGCCGACATTCTTCCCGACCCCAACGGGAGGAACCGCATGAAGAACCCCCTGCGCCGGTACGCCGTCGGCGCCCTCGCCCTCGGCGCGGTCGCCGGCGGCACCGCGCTCGGCCTGCACGCGACCGCGCCGACCTGGCAGCCGGTCACCTACGGCCTGCACGAGACGCCGGCCCAGCTGCTACCGGCGACCGTCTCGACGGCGCACCCGGTGCGGGTGGTCAGCACCAAACTCGGCCAGGCGGGCCGCCCGGTCGTCTCGGTGCACACGGCGACCGACCGGTCCACCGCGGCGAAGCTGGTCAAGCAGGGCCAGTCGGCGTCGCGCGCGGTCGGGGTCGAGCTGGATGCAGTCGTCTCGGCGGCGGCCGTGCCGACCGGCAGCGATCCCTACCGCGGCCAGCAGTGGGACCTCGCGAAGGTCGGCGCCGGCGACGCCTGGGCGAAGTCGACCGGCGCCGGCGTCACGGTCGCGGTCATCGACTCCGGCGTCGACGCCTCTCACCCCGACCTGGCCTCGCACGTGCTCCCGGGCTACGACGTGATCGCGGGCAAGGCCGGGACCAGCACCGACCCGTTCGGACACGGCACGCACGTGGCCGGCACGATCGCCGCGGTGACCGGCAACGGGATCGGGGTCGCCTCGCTCGCCCCGGACACCAGGATCCTTCCGATCAAGGTGCTGGGCGCGGACGGCACGGGATACATGTCCGACACCGCGACCGGCATCATCTACGCCGCCGACCACGGCGCCAATGTCATCAACATGTCGCTCGGCGCGACCACGCAGGTCGCGGCGGTCACCAACGCCATCTCGTACGCCCGCGGCAAGGGCGTCGTGGTCGTCGCGGCGGCCGGCAACTACCGCGGCGACGGCAGCCCGACGACCTGGCCGGGCGCCGACCCGGGCGTGATCGCGGTCGCCGCGACCGACGCGAACGACAAGGTGGCGTCCTTCTCCAACGCGGGCTCCTATGTCGACGTGGCGGCGCCCGGCGTCGGCATCGAGAGCACCTACCCGGTCTCGCTCGGCAACTACGCTTCGATGTCGGGCACGTCGATGGCCAGCCCGCACGTGGCCGCGCTGGCCGCGCTGATCAAGGCGTACCGGCCGGCGCTGAGCCCGGACCAGGTCGAGAAGGCGATCGAGACCAGCGCGCTCGACCTGGGGACGACCGGCCGTGACAACGACTACGGCTACGGCCGCATCAACGCCCCGGCCGCCCTGGCCGCGGCCGCCACGTTGTCGCCCGCCCCGGCGACGTCCTCGGCAACGCCCAGCCCGAGCGTCAAGACGTCCTCGCCGGCCACCGCTCCGACGAAGGAGCCCAGCACCTCCCCGGCGCCGAGCAAAACCGCCACGCCCACCCCGACCAGGACCGTCACCCCGACGCCGACCAAGACCGTCACGCCGGCCCCGACCAAGCCCGTCGCCAAGATCCGTCCGGTCGTGACGCTGACGCCGGCCTCCCAGACCGTCGTCGCCGGAACCACCGCGACCGTGACCTTCACGGTCACCGCGAGCGGCAAGCCGTGGGCCGAGAAGCCGGTCAAGGTCTGCGTGACCCTGGCCGGCGCCGCCGCCACCTGCACGACCGCCGAGACCACCGCGACGGGCCTGGTTCCGGTCTCGTTCCCGGCGACCGGCAAGACCACGGTCCAGCTGACCGTCGCCGAGACCGGCACCTCGGTCGCCGTCACCTCGGCGGCCGCGACGGTCACCGTCCGCACCCAGGCCACCCTGACCCGCACCGGTCCGGGCGCCCTGACCGCCACGGTCGCGGGTGCCGCCGGCCAGACCGTCCAGCTCCAGCGTCTCGACGGCGGCCGCTGGCTGCCGGTGACGACGTACCGCGCCGCGGCGACCCACGCCTTCTCCGGCCTGCTCGCGGGCAGGGCCTATCGGCTGGTCGTGCCCGCCACGGCCACCCTGTCCGGCGCGACCAGCACCAACGTCACCGCCTGAACGGCAACTCGGTCCGGCACCACCGGCACCACCGGCGCCACCGGCGCCGACGTCACCGCCCGGCATCGACGTCACCGCCGACCGGCTGCACCGGACGGCGATGGGCCGCGGGATCTCAGCCCATCGCCGTCCAGTTGCGGTCGAGCACGTCGACGCTGGCTCCGGCCAGCGGGCGGGCCCGGGGCCGGATCGCCACCGTGACGACGCTCTTGAGCGGACTCATCCGCCAGCACATCAGCATCGACGGGCGCTCCTCGGCCGGGCCACCGGGCAGCGCCGCCAGCTTGGCCGTGCAGCGGGCGTCCCCGACGGCCTGCCCCGGGTCCCCGGTGGACAGCGGTGACCAGCGGCCGGTCATGTCGTAACGGGCGGCGACGACCCGGATCGAGCTCCCGTCCGTACCCGTCTCGGTGGAAACCGTGACCGGACCGCTCTCGATCGCCATCGCCGACGCCGCCGGCCGCGGCGAAGCCTGCAGCAGGCGGCCGACCTGGGCCGCCGCCACCTCGTCGTCGGGGATCGACGGGGTCGGCGAGGGGCGCGCCGACTGCCGGACCCCGTTCCTGGTTCCGGCCTGCGGGCCCGGCGAGGGACCCGGCGACGGCGGCGGCGAGGGAGAAGCCGACGGCGAGGGCGCGGGAGCGACCGGCGCCAGCGCGTCCGGGCCGCCCGAGACGTAGCCCGGCGGGTTGCCGGTGAGCAGCGTGGCCCCGAAGTAGGCGCCGCCGCCGACCGCGCTCAGCCCGACCACCGCGACCGCCGCCTTCTTGAGGCGGCGCGCGACCGAGCGCCGGTTGCCGGAGCGGGCCGGGGAGCGCGAGCCGGAGTACGCGGAGCCGGAGTAGTAGACGCCGTCGCCTTCGCCCATGGCCTCATCGTCGCATCGAACAGGGACATATAGCAGTAAAACGGCAACCGGCCCGCACCCGGCCGCCAACCGCTCCCGGAACCGGCGCGCCCGAATGTTCAGACCGACACGTTCTGGGGAGGCCGGTCATGGGGAAACATCTGCGTAAATACATTCTGGGCGCGCTGGCGGTGGGCACCGTCGCGGGCGGCGCGGCGCTCGCGCTGCCGGGCACACATCCGTCCTGGCAACCGTCGACCTTCGGTCTCCGGCAGACCCCGGCATCCTTGCTGCCGGCGACGGTGTCGCGCGCCCATCCCGTACGCGTCGTCAGCACGGTCCTCGACCACGGACGCCCGGTCGCGACCGTCCGCACCGCCACCGACCCGGCCGGCGCCGTGAGCCTGGTCGAGCGGGCCCAGCGGGCGAAGAACGCGCTCGGCGTGCAGGTCGACCGCCCGATCCACGCGTTTGAGGCGTCGTCCGGGGCCGATCCGCTGCGCTCGCGTCAGTGGGACCTCACCCGCATCGACGGGACCGAGGCCTGGAACCGGTCGACCGGCTCGGGCGCGGTCGTGGCGGTCGTCGACACCGGCGTGGACGCGTCCCACCCCGACCTGGCGGGCCAGGTGCTCACCGGCTACGACGAGCTGAGCCAGACCGAGGGCGGCAACATCGACCCGAACGGCCACGGCACCCACGTCGCCGGCGTCATCGCCGCGCTCACCGGCAACGATGCCGGGATCAGCGCGATCGCGCCCGACGTCAAGATCCTGCCGGTCCGGGTGCTCCGGGCCGACGGCGGCGGCTACACGTCCGACGCGGCCAACGGCATCGTGTACGCGGCCGACCACGGCGCCGACGTGATCAACATGTCGCTCGGCTCGGACCAGGACGACGAGACGGTGAGCAGCGCGATCGCGTACGCCCGCAGCCGCGGTGTGGTGGTCGTGGCCGCCGCCGGCAACGAGCGGCAGAAGGGCAACCCGACCAGCTATCCGGCGGCCGACCCGGGCGTGATCGCGGTCGCCGCGACCGACTCCACCGACCTGGTCGCCGGCTATTCCAACTCGGGCGGCTACGTCGACGTGTCGGCGCCCGGAAGCTCGATCCTCAGCACCTACCCGGTCGCGCTGAACGGCACCGGCTACGCCATCATGTCCGGCACCTCGATGGCGAGCCCGCACGTGGCCGCGGTGGCCGCGCTGCTCCGCTCGGCCGACCCGTCGCTGTCGCCGGACCAGGTCGAGAGCGCCCTGGAGACCTCGGCGACCGACCTCGGGCCGGCCGGCCGCGACGACGACTACGGCTACGGCCGGATCGACGCCGCCGCGGCGCTGGCCGCGATCACCCCGGCGACGCCCCCGGCGACCGGGCCGGCCGGCGACCCGGCGACCCCGCCCGCGACCGACCCGGCCGACCCGGCCGACCCGGCCGACCCGGCCGCGGATCCCACCACCGAGCCGACCACTGAGCCGACCACTGAGCCGACCGCTGAGCCGACCAATGAGCCGACCAATGAGCCGACGGTCGAGCCGACTACTGATCCCGGCACCGGCCCGACCGCCGATCCCACCACCGAGCCGACGGTCGAGCCGACCGCCGGCCCCGTCACCCCGGTGATCACGCCGAACGCGACCGCCCGCCTGATCCGCTACGGCACCACCCCGACCGTGACCTTCAGGGTCACCGGGAACGGCGAGCCGGTCGCCGGCACCGCGGCCGACCTCTGCGTCGCGGTCAACGGCGGCGCCTTCACCTGCACCGGCGTCACCACCGACGACCAGGGCGTCGTCACCTGGGCCCGGCGCGCCACCGCCCCGTTCCGCGTGCGCCTGTCCATCGCGACGGCCTCGGCGAGCGCCAACTACAAGATGCGGGCCGCGGTGACCGTCACCAGGGCGAGCTCCAAGTCGCTCTCGGTCGCGCTCGGTGGCGTCGACCGGCAGACCGTCGCCGTGCAGCGGCTGGACGGCACCCGCTGGGTGACCGCGAAGACGTTCAAAGCCGCCGCGCATACCACGGTGACCGGTTTGACCGCAAAGAAGAGCTACCGCGTCGTCGTTCCGAACAGCGCCACCTTCGCCGGGGTCACAAGTGGGCCGGTGCGGCTGTGAAACGTCATGGCCATGGGGTTGAATAACCACCCATGGCCATCATTTCCCGCGGGTTCGGGGGCCGGCGCCGTGAGTCGGTGCCCGGTCTGCCGCCCGGGCAATACCTGACGCACGATTTTCCGGTGCTCAGCGCGGGGCCCACGCCGCGGATCCCGCTCGACCGCTGGCACTTCACGATCACCACCGAGACCGGTGAGCAGAAGTCCTGGAACTGGCAGGAGTTCCAGGCGCTGCCGTCCGAGGACGTCAGCACCGACATCCACTGCGTCACCAAGTGGTCCAAGCTCGGCACCACCTGGCACGGCGTGTCCCTCGACACGCTGCTGGCCGACGTCGAGACCTCGGCCGACTACACGATGGTGCACAGCTTCGGCGGCTACACCACGAACGTCCCGCTCGAGGACCTGCTCGACGGCAAGGCCTGGATCACCTACAAGTTCGACGGCGACGACCTCGCCCCCGAGCACGGCGGCCCGGCCCGCATGATCGTCCCGCACCTCTACTTCTGGAAGTCCGCGAAGTGGGTCAACGGGATGCAGATGATGAATCAGGACGAGCCGGGCTTCTGGGAAGCCGCCGGCTACCACATGTATGGAGACCCATGGCTCGAACAGCGTTATCAGGGCGACTGATCTGGCGGGCGGCGACGCTGACCGAGGCGCGCTGGGAGACGCCGACCGCCCGCACCCTGGTTCTCGACGTGCCCGACTGGCCGGGCCACACCGCGGGCCAGCACATCGACGTCCGGCTGACGGCCGAGGACGGCTATCGCGCCCAGCGCAGCTATTCGATCGCCTCGGCCTGGCCCCATCCGCAGAACCGGGTCGAGCTGATGATCCAGCGGCTGGAGGACGGCGAGGTCTCGCCCTACCTGACCGACGGGCTGGAGGTCGGCGACCAGCTCGAGCTGCGCGGCCCGGTCGGCGGCTGGTTCGTCTGGCGCGAGAAGCAGACCGCGCCGGTGCTGCTGCTGGCCGGCGGCTCGGGCGTGGTGCCCCTGATGGCGATGATCCGCGCCCGCGGCGCGGCGCGTGGCCAGCAGCCGTTCCGGCTGATCTATTCGGTGCGCACGCCCGAGGACGCCTGTTACGCCGAGGAGTTGGCTAAACGCGTACGCGAGGAGCACGGTCTCGACGTCCGCTACGTCTACACGCGCAAAACGCCCGACGGCTGGCCCGATCCACCGAAGCGGATCGACGTGGCGACGGTCAACACGTACGGCTGGCCGGCCGACTTCCAGCCCGACTGTTACGTCTGCGGCCCGACGACGTTCGTCGAGACGGCGGCCGACATCCTGGTCGCGCTGGGCCATGACCCCAAGCGCGTCCGCACCGAGCGGTTCGGAGGTACGTCGTGAACGAGTTGGACGGCAACGCCATGGCCGGTTCTCTGCGGGAGATCTTCGCGGTCGACGTGACCGCGGCCCGCTTCACCTGCGCGGGGTGCGGTCACGCCGACGCGGTCGCCACGCTGCGGTTGTGGGGGCCGGCCCCGGGCCAGGTCGGCCGCTGCCCGCACTGCGACGACGTGGTGCTGCGCCTGGTCTCGGCGCCGGGCCGGGTCTTTCTCGACCTGCGGGGCACGGTGCGCCTCGAGGTGCCGGTGCCCGTCAACCCTTGAACGTGCTCTTGAGTCGCTGGGCCAGGGTGGCCGCCGGCCGGCCCTGAGTCTGAGGCGGCCGGCCGGTCGGCAGGCGCGGGGTGGACGGCCGGCTGCGACCGACCGGCCGGTCGTAGTCGGCGGTGGCGATCGCCTCGACGATCTGGCCGTCGCCGTAGTTCTCCGAGTCGGGGATCGAGGCGACGTAGCCGACGAGGATGCCGTTGCGCATGATCTGCGCCTCGAGCCCGGCGGTGCCGTCGTTGTCCCAGATCGCCTCGCGGCCGTCCGGCAGCACCACGCGGATGCCGTATTGGGTGATGCCGGCCTGCGGCAGCTTGACATGGGCGAAGACGTTGCGCCCGCGCAGCGTCTCGACGACTCGACGTGCCCGTTCCTCTTCCATGGGAGGCAAAGCTAGTCGCGTGACCTGTGGGCACGCTGAATACGGCCTGTGCCCGCCGTGAGAGTCGGCTACGGAATGTTACTCCTCCGTAACAGGAATGTCAGGACGGTTCTTTTCCCGGTGCCCTGACCTAGTTTGCGGTTACCGGAGCGCTTCGGCTTCCCCGTCCCCACCTGGACCGGAGGCCACCGATGAACGGACGTCACCTCGTCCTCGGATCTCTCGCCACCTCGTCCCTGTTCGCCCTCCTCCTCACCGGGCCGGCCGCCGCAGCCTCGAGCGTCGACTACGTCGCGCTCGGCGACTCCTATTCGTCGGGCGTCGGCGCGCCCGGACAGACCGGTTCGTGTCTGCGCAGTCCCAACGGCTATCCCGGGTTGTGGGCGGCCGCCAACTCCCCCCGCTCGTTCACCAACCTGGCCTGCAGCGGCGCCATCACCGACGACGTCCTCTCGACCCAGGTGCCCGCGCTCTCCAGCGGCGCCGACCTGATCACGATCACCATCGGCGGCAACGACGCCGGGTTCGCCCCGACCGTCCTGTCCTGCGAGGTGTCGAGCGACGCCGCCTGCGCGGCCACGGTCGCCGCGGCCGAGAACGACATCAGCCAGGAGTTGCCGGCCAAGCTCGACGCCACGTACGCCGCGATCACGAGCAAGGCGCCCGGGGCCGAGGTCGTCGTGCTCGACTACCCGCAACTGTTCGACACGGCGAAGTCGTCGTGCGGCCTCGGCGGCATGAGCCTGGCCAAGCGGAAGGTGCTCGACGCCGGCGCGGTCGCCCTCGACACCGTGGTGAAGGCCGCCGCCCAGCGGGCCGGCTTCACGTTCGCCGAGGTGCAGGGCACGTTCGCCGGGCACGGCATCTGCTCGTCGAGCCCGTACCTCAACAACCTCACGATCCTGCCTCCGACCAATTCCTTCCACCCCAACCAGACCGGCTACAAGAACGGCTACCTGCCCGCTCTGAACGCCGCGGTTTAGACAGCACGGTCTAGAAGGCACGGTCTAGAAGGCGAGCCAGCGGTAACGGTGCTCGGGGCGGCCGGTGGTGCCGTAGCGCAGCCGCATCTCGGCCGCGCCCTCGCGAGCCAGGGCGGCCAGGTAGCGCTGCGCGGTCGCCCGCGAGATGCCGAGCTCGTCGGCGATCTCGGCGGCGGTCCGCGGGCCACCCGAGTGCCGCAGGGCCTCGCTGACCAGCCGCACGGTGACGGCCGACTGTCCCTTCGGGGCGGCCGGCCGGTCGCCGTCGTGCAGCAGCCGCCACCCCCGGTCGATCTCGTCCTGGGCGAGCGGCCGGTCGGCGGCCAGCGCACCCCGGTAACGGCGATAGGCGGCCAGCCGGGCCGCCAACTGCTCGGCCGTGAACGGCTTGACCAGGTAGTTGAGCGCGCCCCGGGCGTACGCCGCGCGCACCGAGGCGGCGTCCGCGGCCGCGGTCAGCATCATCGCGTCGACCGTCAGGTCGCGCAGCAGGTCGAGGCCGGGCTCGTCGGGCAGGTAGCTGTCGAGCAGCACCAGGTCGACCGCGTGCCGGGCCAGGAACTCCCGGCAGCCGGCGGCCGTACGCGCGGTGCCCACGACGGTGAAGCCCTCGACCCGGCGGGTGAAGTCGACGTGCACCTGGGCGACCCGGAAGTCGTCCTCCACCACCAGAACCCGGATCACGGGACCGCCGCCAGCGCGTGCGGCAGCGAGGCCTCGAAGACCGCGCCGTGGCCGTCGCCCCGCCCGGCGGTCAGCCGCACGTCGCCGCCCAGTTTGCGGGCCGCCTGCCGGGCCAGCGCGAGCCCGAGGCCGCGGCCCGGCTCGTCGCGGGTGCTCACCCCGGCGGTGAAGATCTCCTCGCGGACGCCCTCGCCGACCCCGTCGCCCGAGTCGGCCACCGAGACGTGCAGCGCGTCGGCGTCGGACAGCAGCGCCAGCTCGACCCAGGCCGGTCGGCGGGCGCCGTGCCGGGCCGCCTCGAGCGCGTTGTCGACCAGGATGCCGAGCACCGTGGTGACCTCGACCGGCGCGCTCACCCGGGTGCCGACCCAGCTGGTGTCGGCGAGGGTGAGCCGCACATCCCGCTCGGCCGCCTCGGCCGTCTTGGCGGCCACGAACGCCTGCAGGTACGGGTCGTCGAGCTGGTCGGCCGCCCCGCCCGCGGCCACCTGCCCGCCGGCCACCGCGTGCAGATATTCCAGCGCCTCGTCGCGGTGGTCGTTCTGAAGCAGCCCGGAGAGCACGTGCAGCCGGTTGGCGAACTCGTGCCGCGACGCCCGCAGCGCGTTGCTGAGCGTCCGCACCGACTCCAGTTCGCGGGTGATGTTCTCCAGGTCGGTGCGGTCCCGCAGCGTCAGCACGCCACCGAGGTCGCGCCCGTCGCGCCGGACCGCGCGGTAGTTGACGACCAGGACCCGGTCGCCGGCCACCGTGATCACGTTGTCGGCCTCGCCGTGTTCCAGGATCGAGTGCAGTCCGGGCGGCAGGCCGAGCCCGCTCACCGGTGAGCCGGGTCGCGGGTCGACGCCGAGCAGCCGGGCCGCCTCCGAGTTGCAGACCGACACCCGGCCGGCCGCGTCGACCGCGAGCACGCCCTCGCTGATGCCGTGCAGCACCGCCTCGCGCTCCTGCACCAGCTCACCCAGTTCGCGCGGTTCGAGCCCCAGGGTGAGCCGCTTCAGCCGCCGGCTGAGCAGCGCCGAGCCGGCGATTCCGAGCAGCAGCGCGCAACCCGCGGCCAGGGCGGCCAGTCCGAGCTGCTTCCACACGTACGTCCGGATTTCGTCGATCTTGAAACCCACCGAGACCTCGCCGACGATCGTGCCGTCCGCCTCGCGCAGCGGGGTCTTGCCGCGGGCCGACAGGCCCAGCGTGCCGTGTTCGACGTTGATCGTGTCGTGTCCGTTGAGGACGGCGCTCGGGTCGGTGCTGACCCGCTCGTGCAGCAGTTCCGGGGTCGGGTGGGCGAGGCGCAGGCCGTGCCGGTCGGTGATGACCACGAAGAGCGCCCCGCTGGCCACCCGGATCCGCTCGGCGCGCGCCGGCAGGATGCCCTGTGGATCCTCGGCGGCGGCCGCGGCGGCGATCGCCGGATCGGAGGCGAGGGTGTGCGCGACGGCCAGGGCGCGAATGCCGTACTGGTCGGTCAGTTCCTGGTCGAAGAGCCATCCGATCAGCCCGCAGCCGAGGCCGAAGACCACCACGAGCAGGCCTACCTGCAGGCCCAGGACCTGCCAGGCGAACGGGATCGGCCGGCGTGACATGACCGCAGCGTAGTGCCGCACCGGGCCATCGAACCCGGTGAGCAGAACGCGCAATACGCACTCAACGCGGACTGCGGCCACAACGCCGGAATGGATATCGCGGACCCGGCCGGCCTTCCTACGGTCGCTGGCACGAAACATCCACGAAACGCGATGGGAGCCGCTTGCGATGACCGTGATCGCGTTGCGCAACGCCACCAAACGCTTCCCGGGCGCCGGCGGCCGGCCGCACACCGCCGTCCGGGATCTCACCTTCACCGTCGAGGCCGGCGAGTTCGTGGCCGTGGTCGGGCCGACCGGCTGCGGCAAGTCGACCACCCTGTCGCTGGTCTCCGGCCTCGAGCCGGCGTCGTCGGGCGAGGTCGAGGTGGACGGCGAGCCGGTCCGGGGCATCCCGCCCGGCGTCGGCTACATGTTCCAGACCGACGCGATCCTGCCCTGGCGCTCGGTGGCCGACAACATAGCGGCCGGTCCCCGCTGGCGCGGGTTGTCGAAGGCCGAGGCCCGGGAGCGCGCGGCGAACTGGACCGGCAAGGTCGGCCTGGCCGCGTTCGCCGACTACTACCCGCACCAGCTCTCGGGCGGCATGCGCAAGCGGGTCTCGCTGGCCCAGACCCTGGTCAACGAGCCCCGGATCCTGCTCATGGACGAGCCGTTCAGCGCGCTCGACGTGCAGACCCGGGCACTGATGCAGGACGAGTTGCTGCGGTTGTGGGCGGGCACCGGCGCGGCGGTCGTGTTCGTGACCCACGACCTCGAGGAGGCGATCGCGCTGGCCGACCGGGTGGTCGTGATGACCGCGTCACCGGCCACCGTCAAGGCGGTCTTCGACGTTCCGCTGCCCCGGCCGCGCGACGTCGAGGAGATCCGGATGACGCCGGCCTTCGTCGCCGCGTACCGGGAGGTGTGGGAGAGCCTCCGCGAGGAGGTCGCCGTGGCCCGCCGGGAGGCCGCTCATGCAGGCTGAAGCAGTCGCCGCTCCGGAGATCGAGCTGATCAGGCCGAAGCGGAACCGGAAAACCCGCCTCTGGTCGGTTCGCCTGTTGCTGGTCGTGGTCTGGCTGGGCAGCTGGGAGATCACGGCGACCCACTGGATCGACCCGTTCTTCTACTCCAAGCCGTCGGCGATCTGGGACCGGCTCGTCGGCTGGTTCACCAAGGGCACCGCGTTCGGGTCGATCTGGACCCAGCTGTCCGTGACGCTCGAGGAGGCCGTGCTCGGCTTCCTGGTCGGCTCGGTGCTCGGGGTCGTGCTGGGCATCCTGCTCGGCCGGGCCCGGTTCGCGGCCGAGGTCGCGGCGCCGTTCATCAAGGCGGCCAACGCGGTGCCCCGCATCGTGCTCGCGTCGCTGTTCATCATCTGGTTCGGGCTCGGCCTGACCTCGAAGGTCGCGACCGCGGTCGTGCTCGTCTTCTTCGCGGTCTTCTTCAACGCGTTCCAGGGCGCCCGGGAGGTCGACCGCAACCTGGTCGACAACGCGCGCGTGCTGGGCGCCTCGCGCGTGCAGGTGCTGACTTCGATCATCGTGCCCAGCGCGACCTCGTGGATCTTCGCGTCGCTGCACGCGGCGTTCGGGTTCGCGCTGATCGGCGCGGTGGTCGGCGAGTACGCCGGCGCCGACAAGGGCCTCGGCCTGCTGATCTCCAACGCGCAGGGCACGTTCGACGCGGCCGGCATCTACGCCGCGATGCTCGTGGTCACGGTCGTCGCGCTGCTGGCCGAGTGGTTGATCACCCTCCTCGAGAACCGTCTCCTCCGCTGGCGTCCGCCGGTGCGGAACGAAGGGACCACCAATGCGTAAGCTCCTCGCGGTCGCGGGCGTCCTGCTGGTGGCGCTGGCCGGCTGCCGCGGCACCAGCCCCGACGACGCCAAGTCCGGGGCCGCCTCGAACGAGACCGTCAAGATCATGGTCGGCGGCATCGACAAGGTGATCTACCTGCCGGCCAAGCTGACCGAGCAGCTCGGCGGGTTCAAGGCCGAGGGCCTGAACGTGCAGCTGCTCACCGAGCCGTCCGGCGCGACCGCGGAGAACGTGCTGATCTCGGGCGACGTGCAGGGCGTGGTCGGCTTCTACGACCACACCATCGACCTGCAGACCAAGGGCAAGTGCATCACCAGCGTGGTGCAACTGGCCGATGTGCCGGGTGAGGTCGAGATGGTCGCCGCGTCGAAGGCGGCCACGATCAAGGGACCGGCCGACTTCAAGGGCCGGAAGATGGGCGTGACCAGCCCCGGCTCGTCGACCGACTTCCTCACCCAATATCTCGCCACCAAGGGCGGGCTGACCAAGGCCGACTACACGACCGTCAAGGCCGGGGCCGGTGCGACGTTCATCGCCGAGCTCGACAACGGCGGCATCGACGCCGGGATGACCACCGACCCGACCGCGGCCCAGCTGGTGAGCACGGGCAAGGGCAAGGTACTTCTGGACATGCGTACCGAACAGGGCACCAAGGCGGCGCTCGGCGGGCTCTATCCGGCCAGCTCGCTCTACATGGACTGCGCCTGGGTGCAGGCCCACCCGGCACAGGTGCAGAAGCTCGCGAACGCGTTCGTCAAGACGCTCCGCTGGATCAAGGGGCACAGCGCCGACGAGGTCGCGGCCAAGATGCCGGCCGACTACAACGGCGGCAACCCCCAGCTGTACGCCAAGGCGGTGCACGACACGATCGGCATGTTCAACGCCGACGGCCGGATGAAGCCCGAGGGCGCGCAGAACGTGCTGCAGGTGCTCGGCCAGTTCTCCCCCAACGTGCAGGGCAAGAAGGGTCAGATCGACCTGGCGAAGACCTACACCACGGCGTACGTGGAGAAGGTCGCACCGTAAGCGCACCGATGCGGAACCGGAGCGGGCCACCGGGAGCGGCCAGCATTTTCTCCCATGGCCCGCTTCCTGACGATCGTCCTGCTGCTGCACGTCTCGCTGATGGTCGTCGCCCTGGTCGACTGCCTGTCGGCACCGGAGAGGGGGATCCGGTCGTTGCCCCGGGCGGCCTGGATCTTCCTGATCCTGCTGGCGTCGCCGGTCGGCGCGTTCGCCTGGATCCTCCTCGGCAAGCCCCTGTCCCCCGCCCCGCCGCGGCCGGTCCGGCGGCACGGGGTCGAGCGGCGCCGGTCGATGCGGCCGTTCGGGCCCGAGGACGACGCCGCGTTCATCGCCGGCCTCGCCGCGAACCTCCGGCGGGTCGACGGCGACTAGATTTCCAGGTCGTTGCGCATTAGTTAAAGTGGTGAATAAACTCCGACGCGATAGGGCTTGATCTATCTCGTGGGAGGGCCACTCGTGAAGCGATCCACGACCGCGTTGCTCGCCGCCGCCTCGGCGACGGCATTGGTGCTCGCGGCGGCACAACCGGCCTCGGCCGGCGGATACGGACATGACCGTTCACACGGCGCCAAGGTCACCGGCACCTACTCGACCGGCGCGGCCGCCGCCTGGGTCCCGCTGCCGACGACCCACGTCGGCGACGACACCGGCCGGCCGGCCACCTCCACCGTCGTGGTCGACCCGTCCCAGCTGCGCCAGCGGTACAACGGCATGGGCTTCTCGATCGACGAGACCGCCGTCTCCAACTACTGGAAGCTGACCCCGGCCGAGCGCGAGAAGGCGGTCAAGCTGCTGGTCGACCCGAAGACGGGCGCCGGCTTCGACCGCTTCCGGCTCACCATCGGCAGCCCCGACCTGATCGAGCACCTGCCGTTCTGGTCCGAGGACGACCTGCCGCCCGGCGTCACGTCCGACCCGACGCTGAAGTACTTCTCCATCCAGCGCGACCTCGACCTGCACATCGTCGACATGGTCAAGCTGATCCAGAAGTACAACCCGCACGCGATGTTCTTCGCCTCGGCGTGGAGCGCGCCCGCCTGGATGAAGACCAACAACCAGTTCACCGGCCAGGTCGCCCTCATCCCGGGCAGCACCACCACCTACTACCAGGTCGGCAAGCTGCGCGACGACATGATCGACGTGTTCGCCCGCTACTACGCCAAGTACGTGAGCGCGTACCGGCACCTCGGCGTGAACCTCGACGCGATCACGCTGCTCAACGAACCCGGCATCGACGTCGTCTATCCGGCCATGGACATCAGCGTCGACCAGCAGCAGAAGCTGGCGATCGCGATCAAGAAGGCGTTCCACGCCGCCGGGCTGAAGACCCAGCTCTGGGTGCACGACTTCAACTTCTACGACTGGAAGAACCCGGACTCCACCGAGACCAAGGAGTACTGGCGGATCATGCAGAACCCGGCGACCGCGGCGGCCGCCGACTCGATCGCCTTCCACCCGTACTGGGGTGACCCGTCGGTCATGCGGGACGCGTACAACCAGTACCACAAGCCGATCCAGATGACCGAGACGAGCGACCTGTCGCCGTCGACGGTGATGCAGTACTTCCGGTACGACGCCAGCTCCTACGTGCTGTGGGCGCAGAACACCGACCAGAACGGCGGCACCCTGCACTGGACCGGCGACCGCGACAACAACGTCGACTGGGACCAGGTGGCGGCCAACGACCACTGGACCGACCGGCTGGTCACCACCGACACCGAGACCAGAACCTTTTCCGTACGCGACGAGCTGTACACGCTCGGCCAGTTCTCGAAGTACCTGACCCCGTCGGACACGCGGGTCGAGTCGAGTGCCGCGTCCGGTGGCGTGAGCAACGTCGTCTACCGCGACGGCGACGACTTCACCGCGATTCTGGGCAACGACAACACCACCCCTTCTTCCGTACGGGTCGTGCTCGGTGACCAGACCTTCGTGGTCGAGGTGCCCGCGAACGCGTACGCGACGTACCGCTGGAAGGCCGACGTCCCGAGCACCCACCGCAACCACGCACCGGTTCTGGCGCCTCTGACGCCGGTGACGGCCGACCAGTACGTGACCACGAAGTTCCAGCTCAAGGCGTCCGACCGCGATCGGGACCGGCTCGCCTTCTACGCGACCGACCTGCCCGCGGGCGTGACCGTCGACGCCCGGACCGGCGTGGTGACGGTCAACCCGGCCAAGGCCGGCGACCAGACGCTGACCTTCTACGCCACCGACGGCGCCGCCCGCGCCACGACCACCGTGCACCTGACGGTGGCCCCGCACGGCGCCCCGATCGGCACGCGCGTCGAGGCCGAGTCGTACGTCGGCGAGAACGGCTGGACCGACGGCGGCGCCAACTTCGTCGAGTCGAGCGGTGCCTCGGGCGGGGCGGACGTCGGCTGGACCGCGACCGGCAACTGGCTCCAGTACCGCGTCGACGTCGCCACCGCCGGCACCTACGACCTGGAACTGCGGGTCGCCAACGGCTCCGGCGCGGCCGCACCGGACGCGATCTCGTTCCGCGACGCGGCCGGCACCAAGCTGGCCACCGCCTCGGTGCCGGACACCGGGGACTGGACGAAGTACGTCTCGGTGCACGTACCGGTCACGCTGGCGGCCGGCGACCAACTGGTCACCGTCTACTGCGAGACCGGTGGCTTCAACCTGGACTATCTCCAGCTTTCCTGAATTCTCACCCGGTAGGTCGCTGGGGGGTCGTCGCGGTTCAGCGGCGGCCCCTCAGCCATTCCCGGACGACCGGCGCGTGCATCGCGCTCATGTGGTCGGCGTTGTCGATGATGCGGACGATCCACCCTTTCCGCTCGAGCTCGTCCTGGTTGCGGGCCAGCGCGGGCCCGATCTCGACCCGGGCGTGGTCCCATCTCGCGCCGTACTCGATCACGTCGTCGGCGCCGGCGAAGGCGAGCCGCGGGATCGTCAGCTCCACTGCTGACTCGTCGAAGCCCTGCAGCGACTCGTAGAGCGTCACGTATTGTCCGGTCTGCTCCGGGGTCGCGGTCAGCTCGGCCGAATCCCAGTCGCCGGGCACGACCTCTTTCGGCGCCGGCGGATCGGCCTGATTTTCCAGGGCCTGCCGGTGGGCCGAGCGCGTGACGGCGAGCATCGCGTCGTAGGGGCCGCCGAGCGGCGGGTAGCCGCCCATCGCGAGCCCGGTCAGCCGGTCGGTGCGGATCGCGAGTTGCAGCCCGGCCAGCGCGAGCCACGAGTAGCCGTAGTAGTCGAACCGGGCGGCCCCGGCCGCGTCGGCGATCGCCAGCAGATCGTGCGCCACCGCCTCGGCGGTCAGCGTCGCGGCCGCCGGGTGGGCCGCCCGGTGGCCCTCGTAGTCGGCGGTGATCACCCGGTGGCCGGTCAGGCCGGCGGCGAGGTCGTGGCCGGCGTTGGGCTCGGCACCCCAGGCCCGCATCTGCTCGGCCGCCTCGCCCTCGATCAGGGTCGTGCGCACCGGCAGCAGGATCGCCGGACCGTCCCCTCGGACGGTCACTTCGATGGTCGAGCCGTCGTGCAGGCGTGCCGTCGCCATTGCTCCTCCTAAAACCATATACACTGTAAGCACTATGACACAGGACCTCCACGTCCGGCGACTCTGGCGGCACCGCGGCACGACCGTCCCCGCCCCGCGCCGGGGCCCCCAGGGCACCCTCGATCTCGACGAGATCCTCGCGGCGGCGATCGCCCTGGCCGACGCCGGCGGCCTGGCGGCGGTCTCGACCCGGGCCGTGGCGGCCCGCTTCGGCAAGACCCCGATGGCCCTGTACGCCTATGTCGGCTCGAAGGAGAACCTGCTCGCCCTGATGCAGGACCACGCCTCCGCCCTGCCGTCGTGGGACGATCCCGGCCCGGCGCTCGCCGACGACCTGCTCGCCTGGGCGAACGCCTTCTTCGACCTGCACCTGACCCACCCGTGGCTGCTCTCGCGGGGCTGGGCCCGGCACACCCAGGGGCCGAACGAGCAGGACTGGATGGAACGCCTTCTCGCGATCCTGGCCCCGCTGCCGGCCCCCGCTCCGGTGGTCACGACGCTCTACGCCACCGTCCGGGCGACCGCCGAGACCGCCGCCGCCTATCGCGATCTGACGCCGGCCGACGCCGAACAGTGGTGTGCCCGGGCGTCGGCGACCCGGCACCTGATCCCCGATTTCGCCGACCGCTACCCGAGGTCGGCCGCCCTTGCGGTGAGCGCGACGGCCGACTGGACCGACGCCCCGCGCGCCGGGCTGGCCGATGTCGTTCGACTGATCGCGGCCGCCGCGTCACCCGAACAGGGGTCGAGAATCTTACCAGCCTGAAATTTCCGCAAACCCCGGCGAACTGGGGAATATCCCGCGAAAGTAGTGGTCGCGCCGGGATCCCCACCGGCTTCGCCGGACGCTCTCCCCCGTCCGCGAGATCAACGGGCTACGCAACGAAAGAGCGCGCGGAAAATGAGTGCGGTTACCACCGGGGCAGTGCCCCGGCTCCAAGACCTTGTGTCCCCGCTGGGCGGCCTGATCGACGACGTGA
Source organism: Actinoplanes sp. NPDC051411 (assembly GCF_040682075.1). NCBI lineage: Bacteria > Bacillati > Actinomycetota > Actinomycetes > Micromonosporales > Micromonosporaceae > Actinoplanes > Actinoplanes sp. NPDC051411. The sequence goes on from NZ_JBFBAD010000065.1 coordinate 21,100, forward strand.
TGCGGTTGCCGGTCGAGCCGTCGAGCCCGCAACTCGCCGTCTTCTCGGCCGCCCTCGGCGATGTTTCGACCGTGCTGGCCGACCAGTGCGGGCCCGAGTGCCTCGGCTCGCTCGACGGCGCCGGAACCGGACTCGACCCGGAACGGGCCGAGATCGTCGCGGTCGCCGAATCGCTGGAACGCTACGCGAACTGCGTGTACGACGAACGCCAGTTCCGCTGGGCGACCGCCGATGAACTCGGTGCCGAAGCGCTCGACCTGGACACCCTGCCCCGCTGCTCGCCGGCCGAGCTGGCCGATCCCGCATGCCCCGTCGTGCCGCCCGACCGGACGGCGCCGATCCGGTGGATCCGGGGCCTCGACATGCACACCGGCCGGCCCGCCTGGGTGCCGGCGTCGCTGGTCTACATCCACTTCCCGTCGCAGGACGCGGAACGCATCACCAACCCGATCTCCACCGGATCGGCCGCCCACCCCGATCCGGCGGTGGCGGTGTGCAGCGCGCTGTGCGAGGTGATCGAACGGGACGCGATCAGCCTCACCTGGCTGCACCGGCTCCCCCTGCCGCGGATCGAGCTCGACGAGGTCGGCCCGCACCTGCGGAGATTCCTCGACGCGAGCGCCGACCGCGACATGACGATCCGGCTCTTCGACGCCACCACCGACGTCGGCGTCCCGACGGTGTACGGCGTCTCGGTCGCGCCCGACCACCCGCGCCTGCGCACCGTGGTCTCCTGCGCGACCAGCCTCGACCCGCAGACCGCGGCCGCCAAGGCGATCTGCGAGCTGGTGTCGGTCCGCATCGCGCTGCACGACGACGAGCCGTCGACCGAGGACGTGGAGTCGTTCACCGACGTGTCGGACGGCGCGACCTACATGTGCGTCCCCGAGCGGGCGTCGGCGTTCGACTTCCTCCTCGACTCCCCGGCCCGGCGCCGGCTGTCCGAGATGCCGGCGCTGTCGACCGGCGACTCGACCGCCGACCTCCGCCTGGTCCGCGACCGGCTGGCGGCCTGCGGGATGGCCGCGTACGTCGTCGACCTGACCACCGACGAGGCGCTGCGGGTCGGCATGACCGTGGTGCGGGCGATCGTCCCCGGGCTGCAGCCGCTGACCTTCCACCACCGGGCCCGTTTCCTCGGGCACCCGCGGCTCTACGAGGCACCGGTCCGGATGGGCCACCCGGCCCGGGCCGAGGCCGAGCTCAACGCGTGGCCGCAGCCGTTCGCCTGATGCCTCTGCCCCGAATCCTTCCCCTGGAGCCGACATGTACCACCTGATAGTGACGCCCGTCGGGCCGTTCGGGCTCGCGGTCGCAGACCGCCTCCGCGACCTGTGCACCGACGTCGAGATCGCCGGCACCGGCGCCGGCGTCGTCCGGCCGCGGGTGCCGGAGCCCCGGCTGAACCTGCTCATCGCCTGGCGCCGGGTGCCGCGGATGGAACCCGAATTCGACGAGGAGGCGTTCCGCACCGGCCAGCCCTGGCTGCCGGTCATCCTCGACCATCCGGTGCTCGAGATCGGCCCCGTGGTCGTGCCGGGGGTCGGTCCCTGCCACGGCTGCTACCGCGGCCGGATGGCCCAGCACGACCCGGCCGGCGCATTCCGGGCGACGGTCGACGCCCACTACGACGAGGACCCGTCGGCCGGCCCGGACGGATATCTGCCGTCGACCGCCCTGTTCGCCGCCGCCACGGTGGCCGACGTGGTCGACCGGCTGGCGACCGCGCCGGAGAAGGAGGCCGGCCGGATCCGCCAGCTCGACGTGCCGACACAGGCGCTCTGGTCCGGCCGGGTGGTCGGCGTGCACGGGTGCCCGCGCTGCGGCCTGGGCCGGGACGAGACCACCCGGTCGTACGACCGTCTGCCCGCCTTGTTGAAGGGAGTGTGGGAGTGATCGAGACCGACGAGGCCGCCCACCACGAGGGTCAGCTGTCCGCCGCGCACATGGCGTACGCCGTCGCGGCCGACCCGCAGTTCCGCGTGCCCGTCCGGCCCTGCCTGGTGCCGGGCCTGGTGCGGGTGCTCCTGCCGGACGGGCTGGCGTTCCTGGGCACCGGCAACCGGCATTCCGCGCTGCGCGGGCGGACCGCGATCTCGCTGATCCCGCGGCTGCTGCCGACCCTCGACGGCACCCGCACCCTGGCCGAACTGGCCGAGACCCACGCCGACGTCGCGCCGGGCACGCTCAGCGCCTGCGTCTCCCTGCTCTACGTCAGCGGCCTGCTGCAGGACGGCCCGGCCGGTACGGACGTGGAGCTGATCCCGGGCGAGGTCGCCGGCTACCTGGGCCGCAACCTCGACACGACCCGGGTCAACCGCAACCTCAACGAGGCCTGCGAGCGGCTGGCTCAGACCCGGGTGCTGATCGCCGGACCCGAGCCGCTCGCCGTCCAGCTGGGCGCCGAGCTGGCGGTGGCCGGCGTCGACACCCACGGGCTGCACACCGGCGGGGCCATCGCGGCCGGCGATTTCCTGGTCGCCGTCGACGACGGGGACACCGAGGCGCTGGCCGAGCTGGACGAGGCCTGCCGCCGGTCCGGGATCGCCTGGCTCCGAGTCGCCTGCGGGCCGGGCACGGTCGAGGTGGGACCGCTGTTCGACGCCCGGCACACCTGCTGCTACCGGTGCTTCGCCGAGGGACGGCCGGCGCCGGCCGGCGAGCCGACACCGGCCCGCGTCGCGGCCTGGGCGGCGCTGACCGCGACCGAGGTCGTGCACCTGCTGTCGCGGGTCGGTCTGACGCCGGCCGTGTCCGGTTGCACCGTGTTCGACCTCGACGAGTGGACCCAGTCGGCGGTCGGCGCGTACGCCCGGCCCGGCTGCCCGCGGTGCGTGCCGACCGAGGGGCCGCCCCCGGAGGGCCCGGTCCTGGCCCACATGTACGAGCAGGCGGTGACCTTCCCGCCGCGCGAATGGCTCAACCCGAAGGACCATCAGGGGCACTACCGGCCGGCGAACGCGGCCCTCCAGCTGTACAACAAGGAGTACCTGGGCTCGCCGCGGATCCCGCTCGACGACTCGCCGCTCTCCGGGCTGCTGTTGCGGACCTTCGGACTGCGGGACACCGACTCCGGCCAGGTCAGCCGATGGGCGCCGACGGGCGGAAACCTGGGCTCCCCCCAGGCGTACGTGCTCGCGCTCGACGTGGCCGGGCTCGCGCCGGGCTGGTACTTCTACCAGCGCGGCGACCACAGCCTGGCCCGGGTCCGCGCCCTGTCGGCGCCGGACGGCCACGCCGAGGCGGTCTGGCCGGGTGTCGGACCCCAGCGCCCGGCCGCCCTGGTCGTCCTCACCGGCGCGCTCGACGTGGTGGCCGCCAAATACCACGACTTCGCCTACCGGATCCTCGGCCTGGACGCCGGCGTGGCCCTGGCCCAGCTGGCCGCCGTCGCCGACGAAGCCGGTCTGACGGCCCGGTTCGCCGACCGCTGGGACGACACGGCCATCGGCACGGCCCTGCACCTGGACTTCGACTCCGAACCGGTGACCGCGGTGGTCGCACTCACCCTGAGGAACGCCCGTGCTTAACCAGCTCCTGGCCGACACCCGGCTGGACGCCGAGGCGGCCCGCCGCCCGCCGGCACCGGTCGCCGCGGAACTGCGCCGGCCGCCCCACCGCGGGCCGCTGACCGCGCTGCCCGCACCCTCGTCCCCGCGCTCCGGCCTGCACGACGTACTGCCGGAACGCACCGCCGTCCGCGACTACGCCGCCACCCCGCTGTCCGGCGCCGATCTGTCGGCCCTCTTCGCCGCCGCCGACCGGATGGACGCCCGCGGGTGGCCGGCCGAACGGGCGGCCGGCGTCGACCTGGAGCTCTACTGCGCGGCCTGGCGGGTGACCGGAGTGGACACCGGCCTGTACCGCTACCGGCCGGAACAGTCCGAGTTGTGCCGGGTGGCGAACCTCCCGGACGGGCCCGAGGCCGAGGAGCTGGTCATGCAGGAGGAGTTCGCCAAGGCGGCCGCCCTGGTCGTGATCACCGGCAACCTGGCCGCGGCGCTCGCGCGGCACGGCAGCCACGGTCACCGCCTGCTGCTGGCCCGGGCCGGGGCGGCCGGGCACGCCGCGTGGCTGGCCGCGCTGCGGCTCGACCTCGCCGGCACCGTCTTCGCCGGTCTGCTGCCCAGTGTCCTGCGGGCACGAGCGGGCGCCGACGGGTACCACCGGGCCGCGCTGTTCGCGTTCGCGGCCGGTCACCCGATCCCGAATCTCGGCCCTCCCTCGTAGAGCGCGGGGCCTTGGCCGGCGGCCCGCAGGCCGCCCGGCATCACCGGTAAACGACACATCGAAGGAGCTGAGTCGTATGAACATCGAGATCACCGGCCGTGAGGAATTCGACGAGCTGGACCTGTGGCTGGAGGACGACCTGACGGCCGAGCAGCTGCCGACCGTCGTCAGCGCGTCGCTGCTGGCGACCGGCGGCTGCGGCGGTTGCAAGGCGAGCGGCGGCTGCAAGGCCAGCGCGGGCTCCAAGGGCTGCGGCGGGTCCAAGGGCTGTGGCGGGTCAAAGGGCTGTGGCGGGTCCAAGGGCTGCGGCGGCTGCAAAGCCAGCGCCGGTTCGAAGGGCTGCGGCGGCTGCAAGGCCAGCGCGGGCTCGAAGGGCTGCGGCGGCTGCAAGGCCAGCGCCGGGTGCAAGGCCACGGCCGGATGCAAGGCCACGGCCGGGTGCAAGGCCACGATCGGCTGCAAGGCCACGGCCGGGTGCAAGGCCACGGCCGGCTGCAAGGCCACTCTCGGCTGCATCTGAGCCCGTTCGGGGGCGTGCCCGCCGGCACGCCCCCGGTCGGTTGTACGCCGCATCAGAAACGGAGGCCCCCCGATGTCGACCGAGACCATGACGACCGACGTGCCCGGCTGGCTCGAGCAACCGGTGGAGCTGGCCCCCCTGGTCAGCCTCGTCGAAGGCGCCGACGGGCACTCTCTGCTGTTCAATGCCGAGACCGGCGTCTACGTACGCCTGAGCCGCACCGGCGCTCACGTGGTGCCGTTGCTCGACGGAACGCGTACGGGAACCGCGCTGCTCGCCGCGGCCCGCCGGTCCCGGGGCCCGGACGGCGTGCGCGACCGCTCGCCGGACCTGCTCACCTTCCTCACCGACCTCCGGTCGGCCGGGGTCCTGTCGGAGCCGCCCGAGCCCCTTCGAGGCGTCCGGCTGCTGTTCGCCCGCTTCTTCGGGCTCACCCCCGAGTTCCGCATCCCGGCCGGCCGCCTGAACCGGCTGCTGGGGCCGCCGGCCCGGATCCTCGCCCGCTTCCGGCGGACGATCTCTACCGTCGCGGTGCTGCTCGCGGCGGCCGCCGTCGCCGCCATCACGCTCGCGATGACCCGGCCCGCCCCGATGACCTTCGCCGGGCCGCCGTGGCTGCTGATCGTCGGCGTGTTCCTGGTGCAGGCGGCCGTGCACGAGACCGCGCACGCCGCGGTGTGCCAGGCGCTGGGCGTGCCGGTACGCGAGGCGGGCGTGAAACTGCTCATGCTGCTCATCCCGCTGACCTTCGTCGACCGCACCGACGCCTACCGGGTGCGCTCCCGCTCCGGCCGGGCCGCCCTCGCTCTCGCCGGGCCGCTGGTCGACGTGACCGCCGCCGGCCTGACCAGCCTGCTGATCCTCGCCGACCCGGCCCGGTTCGACGAGCTGCGCTGGCTGCTCGGCATGCAGCTGTTCCTGGCCTGCAACAACCTCAACCCGCTGCTGCCGGTCACCGACGGACACCACGCGCTGGAGGCCGCCCTCGGCGAGCTCAACCTGCGGCACCGCGCCTTCGCCTACCTGGGCCACGTCCTGTTCCGCATCCCGCTGCCGTCGGCCCACCGGTCGGTCTCGGCCGCCCGCCGCCGCATGTACCTGATCTACGGCATCGTCAGCGGCATCTACGTCGGCGTCGTCCTCACCCTGATCGCCCGCAACTACTACTCCCTGGTCCTCCAGGTCACCGGCTGACCCTCTCGGATGCCGAGCGTCCCACGGGCCGGACCCGGAGCGACGGTCCGCCTGATCGCGGGCGCCGCCGGATAGGGTTTCCGGGTGGTCGACATTCGGATTCCCGGGTCCAAGTCCATTACCGCGCGGGCGTTGTTCCTGGCCGCGGCCGCTGACGGCGAGACCCGCCTGAGCCAGCCGCTGCGGTCGGACGACACCGAGGCGTTCGCCGAGGGGCTGCGCCGGCTGGGCTATGCGGTCGACTCCTCGCGTGACGACGAGTGGGTGATCGGCGGGCGGGCCGGTGGGCCACCCAGCGCCGAGGCCGAGGTCTTCTGCCGTGACGGCGCGACCACGGCGCGGTTCCTGCCCGCGCTGGCCGCGACCGGCCGCGGGTCCTACCGGTTCGACGCGTCGGAGCAGATGCGGCGGCGGCCGATGGCGCCGCTGACCGACGCGCTGACCGCGCTCGGCGTCAAGATCGACTTTCTCGGGGAGCCCGATCACCACCCGTTCGCGCTGTCCACGACCGGCATCGACGGCGGGGCGCTGACGCTCGACGCGAGCATCTCGTCGCAGTTCCTGACCGCGCTGCTGCTGCTCGCGCCGCTCACCCGCAAGGGCCTGCGCATCGACGTGTCCGACCTGGTCTCGGTGCCCTACGTCGGCATCACGGTGGCGATGATGCGCTCGTTCGGCATCGAGGTCGACGTCGACGGCTCGACCTATGACGTGCGCCCGCAGGTCTACCGCCCCCAGGCGTACCGGATCGAGCCCGACGCCTCGTCGGCCAGCTATTTCTTCGCCGCCGCCGCCCTGATCGGCGGCGAGGTGACCGTGCCCGGCCTGGGCAGCGGAGCCCTTCAGGGCGACCTCGCGTTCGTCGAGGTGCTCGAGGAGATGGGCGCCCACGTGCGCATCACGCCCGAGGGCACCACGGTGCGCGGCGGGGCCCTGCGCGGCGGCACCTACAACATGCGCGACATCTCCGACACGATGCCGACGCTGGCCGCGATCGCACCGTTCGCCGAGGCGCCGACCCGGATCGTCGACGTCTACAACACCCGGCTCAAGGAGTGCGACCGTCTCGAGGCGTGCGCCGGCAACCTGCGGCGGATGGGCATCACGGTCGACACCGGCCGCGACTGGATCGAGATCCACCCGGGCACGCCGCACACCGCCGAGATCGAGACGTTCCGCGACCACCGCATCGCGATGGCGTTCAGCGTGGCCGCGCTGCGGGTCGAGGGCGGCCTCACGTTCGACGACCCCGGCTGCGTGAAGAAGACCTTCCCCGACTTCCACCCGGTGTTCGCCGGGTTCGCCGCCGCCTTGAAAAGCTAGAAACCGGCCGCGAAACCGTCCTTGCGCGGGTCGGATCCGCCCAGGATCCGGCCCTCAAGGATCTCGATCGCCTGACCGCCGCCGAACAGCGTCCGGTCCGGCTCGACCCGCACCGGCCAGCCGGCCGCGGCCAGGTCGTCGGCGCGGTGCCGCAGCCCCTCCTCGAGCCGCACCCGGCCGGCGTCGACCCGGAAACGGGCCCGGTCGAGGGCGGCCTGCGGATCGAGCCCGTCGTCGAGCACCGACGTCAGATATTGCACGTGGGCCTGGGCCTGGATGAACCCGCCCATCACCCCGAACGGCCCCCGCAGCCGCCCGTCCTCGACCAGCAGGCCGGGCATCAGCGTGTGGTAGGGCCGGCGCCCGGGCTCCACCGCACCGCTCACGGCGAAGCCCTCGGCCCGGTTGTTCAGCACGACGCCGGTGCCGGGCGCGACGACACCCGAGCCGAAGCTCTCGTACAGGCTCTGGATGAACGACACGGCCATGCCGTCGGAGTCGAGCGCACACAGATAGACGGTGCCGCCGGCCGGCTCCCGCAGAAGCCGGGGCCGCTCCCGGCCCCGCGCGGCCAGGTGCGACTCACTCAGCAGGGAGGCGACGTCGGCGCCGTCGCGCACCTTCTCGTACGCGTCCTCCAACGCGAGAGCGACCGCGCGCATCCGGTCGCCGAGCGTCGGCCGCTCCAGCGGGGCGAGCAGGCCGAGGGCTTCGAGGGCGGCGACCCCCTGCGTGGGCGGCGGCATCTCCAGTACGTCCACCCCGCGGTACGCATAGCTCAGCGGCTCGACCCAGCCCGGCCGGTAGCTCGCCAGATCCTCTTCGCTCAGCCAGGTCGAGGCCGCGATCGCCTCGGCGACCGGCCCCCGGTAGAAGGCGTCCGGCCCGTTACCGGCGATCAGCCGCAGCATCCGGCCCAGGTCGGCCAGCCGGTAGACCTCGCCGACCGCCGGCGCGGGCCCGAACTCGGCCGGGGCGTGCGGGGTGTGCCGCCACATCCACGAGCAGTGATAGCCGGCGGCGACCCCGCGCTCGGCCAGGTCGATCGCCGGTGTCAGGCAGGTGTCGAGCCCGAGCTTGCCGTAGCGCTCGCTCAGCGCCGCCCACCCGGCCACGGCTCCGGGCACGTCGACCGAGCGCGGCCCGCCGGCAGTCGGCACCTCATGTGGCTGCGCGCCGCGCGGGGCGGGCCCGGCCGCGTCGAGCCCGGTCGCCGATCCCGCGTCCCAGACGATCGCGAACGCGTCGCCGCCGATGCCGGTCGACATCGGCTCGGCGACGCAGCACACCGCGGCGGCCGCGATCGCCGCGTCGGCGGCCGACCCGCCCCGGCGCAGCATGTCGAGACCGGCCAGGGTGGCCGGAGCCTGACTGGTGGCGACCATCGCCTCGGCGGCGACCGCGGGACCGCGGCCGGGTGCGTCACGAAACCGCGGGACATCGCTCATGCCCCCAGTCTCGCCCGCCCCGTCCCCGCGTGGCGAGCCCCTGCGCCGCGACGACGCCGGCGAACGTTCATGAACGACGCACTAGCATCGGTCCTCGGAACACGACGTTTCGCGAAGGGGGTCCGATGCAACAGGCGCAGCGGCTGAAGAGTGTCCGGTACGACATCCGTGGCCCGGTGTTGCGCCGGGCGCAGGAGTTGGATGCCGCCGGGCACCGGATCCTCAAGCTGAACCTGGGCAACCCGGCGCCGTGGGGGCTGGCCACACCGGAGCCGATCGTCGCCGACGTCGTGCAGAATATCGTGGCCGCTCAGGGGTACAGCGACGCGCGAGGCATCTACTCCGCCCGCGTCGCGGTGGCCCAGCACTACCAGACCCTCGGCGTGGCCGGCGTGCAGCCGGACGACGTGCTGCTCGGCAACGGGGTCTCCGAGCTGATCGTGATGGTGCTCCAGGCGCTGCTGGACACGGGCGACGAGGTGCTGGTGCCGAGCCCGGACTACCCGCTCTGGACCGGCGCGGTGAACCTGTGCAGCGGTCGCGCGGTCCACTACCGCTGCGACGAGAGCGCGGGCTGGGCCCCCGACCTGGAGCACATGGCGTCGCTGATCACCGACCGCACCCGCGCGCTCGTGGTGATCAACCCGAACAACCCGACCGGCGCGGTCTACTCCCGCGAGGTGCTGCTCGGCATGATCGAACTTGCCCGCCAGCACGGTTTGCTGATCTTCGCCGACGAGATCTACGACAAGATCGTGTACGACGGAGCGACGCACCACACGCTCGCCGCCCTCGCGCCGGACGTGCCGGTGGTCAGCATGGGCGGCCTGTCCAAGGTCTACCGGGCCGCGGGCTTCCGCTCCGGCTGGCTCGCCGCCAGCGGCTTCAGCCGCAGCGACGCGGACTACCTGGACGGGCTGCAGCTGCTCGCCAACATGCGCGTCTGCCCGAACGTGCCGGCCCAGCACGCGATCCAGACCGCGCTCGGCGGCTACCAGAGCATTGAGGAGCTGACCCGCCCCGGAGGCCGCCTGCTCGAGCAGCGCGACCACGCTTGGCAGTCCCTCGTCGACATCCCCGGCGTCGACTGCGTCAAACCGGCCGGCGCCCTCTACCTCTTCGCCCGTCTCGACCCCCAGGTCCACAAGATCCACGACGACGAGCGCCTGGTGCTCGACCTCCTGGAGCAGCAGCACCTCCTGATCTCCCACGGCACCGGCTTCAACCTCGACACACCAGACCACCTCCGCCTGGTCTTCCTGGCCGGCACGGACATCCTCGACGACGCCGTCTCCCGGATCCGCGCCTTCCTCTCCACCTACCGCCAGTAGCGCGGCGGCGCGGCCCCCGGCAACTTCCGGTGCGAGCACCAAGGCCCCTAGGACGGCGTAACTGACGGATCACACCCGGTCGGCTTTCTGGTCGCTGCGCTCGGGGAGCACCGCGACCATCTTGCGGGCGCCCAGCGCCGCCCGGTTCGCCCTTGCTGGAGTACGCGTTGTCCGGGCCGTTTGCGAGGCCGGCCGATCCCGCCGGGCCGGGCGACGGCGAGTCGATCCAGCAGCCCGACCAGCTGCTTGGCGTCCGATGCCCGACCCGCCGTGTTGGTGGGCAAGCGCCACCCCTCGAGTCGGCCTGGGTGTTGCAGTCGATGTGCTGTCCGGCTTCGGCCCGGTGTGTCGCCGTCCCCGCGAACGTTCGTGGTCAACGGCCCTAGACACCCCACCTGCCTAGTGCGTCAAGTTGTGGTTGGTGTGGGCCAGGCGAGGGTTTCGTTGTAGTGCTGGCCGGTGGCCAGGCAGTGGTGGAGTTGGCCGAGGAGTTTGTTGCCGAGTCGTCGTAGGGCGGCGTTGTGCTTGTCGCCGGCGGCTCGGCGCCGGTCGTAGTAGGCGCGGGCGCCGGGTGAGCGGGTCAGGATGGCGAAGGCCCAGAGGTAGCAGGCGTCGGCCAGGCGTTTGTTGCGGATATGGCGGGCGAGTACGGTGCGGTGGCGGCCGGAGGCGCGGGTGACGGGTGCGGTTCCGGCGTAGGCGCGGCGGCTGGCAGCATGGGTGAAGCGGGTCGGGTCGTCTCCGAACTCGCCGAGTACCCGGGCGCCGAAGATGAGACCGAGCCCGGGCAGGCTGTCGAGGACGCTTTCAACGCCGCGACCAGCAGACCACGATCTGTCTCGATCGCGATGTCGACTGCGGTGAACTCCTGGCCCGTGTGTGCGGCCAGCAGAGCGCTCAGCCCGATGAATCCGTCGATGTCCTCGCTGATGCGCTGCCGGGCCAGCAACGTTCCCGCCTGATCGACGATCGCCACGTCATGGTGGCGTTCCGACCAATCGATGCCACAGAAGATCTCCAAACGTCCTCCTCGACTCGGTCCGAGCGCAAGGAGGCTGTGCAGCGGCCTAATGGACAGCACTCCACGGTGCGACACCCCAGGAGCTGACAGCAGCCTCCAGCGACCGGCGGGGTCACCCCCTAGGACTAGAGATCAAAGTCTCAGGCGAACGCAGTGATCATCCCGCCGGCGGCTCAAGGCGCATCCTCCCCGACCTGACCAGGCCGGGGAAGGACTGCCCTCCCATTAGGCGGGATTGGTAGCAGGACCCGTTGTTCGAGAGCACCCGGGTGATGATGATGCCGTGGTCGGTGAACCAGGTGTGGGCGCGTCGCCGGAAGGCGGTGGCGGTTTCTTCGGTCTCGTCGGCCAGGATTTCGGTGTAGGCCAGCCGGGAGTGTCGTCGAGTGCGGCATGCGGGAAGGCGTAGCGGCGGATCGGTTCGGCGGTGCCTCGGTCGAGGTGGGCCAGCCGGGGGGCGCCGTTGCGGCGCCGGATCGCGTGGCAGGGGAAGCGGCAGGCCGAGACGCCAGCCGATCCGGACTGGACCGAGGTCCGGCCGATTCGCGCGGTTGACCACAGCCGGCGGCCGGGGATCGCTTGACCCCCGTGACGTCTCGGCCCCACCCGTGCTGGGTGGGGCCGAGTTAATCAGCCGGGTGCGGCAAATTCGCGCCGTTGTGCACGGCTGCCGGCCGGCGGCCGGATCAGCTGCAGGCCGCGCCGTTCAGAGTGAAGCCGGTCGGGGCGGCCGCGTTGCCATTCTGGTTGGCCTGGAAGCCGATCGTCGTCGAGGCGCCGGGAGCCAGCGCACCGTTGTAACTGGCGTTGGTCGCCGTCACCTGGCCGCTGGTCGGCGAGTAGCTCGCGTTCCATCCGCTGGTGATGGTCTGCCCGGACGCGAGGGCGAACTTCAGGGCCCAGCCGTTGATCGCCGTCGAGCCGGTGTTGGTGATCGTGATGTTGTCGGTCAGCCCGGTGTTCCAGGCGCTGACCGAGTTGGTCACCTTGCAGGCCCCGCCGCCGGCCGGCGGCGGAGTGGTCGGCCCGGTGGTCGGCCCGGTGGTCGGCCCGGTGGTCGGCCCGGTGGTGGGAGGCGTCGTGGGCGGGGTGGTGGATCCGCCCGAGCCCTCACTGACCGTGATGTTCGAGCTGCCGCTGCTCTGGTAGCCCTCGGTCGCCAGGATCTGGTAGTCGAAGCTGCCCAGGTTGAGCCCGAGCGACTTCCAGGCGTTGAAGTGGTTGGCGACCGTGATCGTGCCGCTGCTGCGGTGCGACTGGCGGACGCTCCAGTACTGGTAGAACGTCGCCGTTCCGATGATCGAGGGCTGGTTGACCCGCTGGGTGCGATAGATGTCGTACGTGCTGCCGTCGGTGGTGACGGAGCCGAGGTGCTGGGCACCGGAACTCGGGTTGTAGCTGCCGAAGTTCTCGACGATGTAGTACTCGATCAGCGGGTTCGTGGTCCAGCCGTACAGCGAGAGGTAGCCGTTGCCGTTCGGGCTGAACGTGCCCGAATAGTTGACGGTGTGGGCCGAGCCCGGCTTCCAGCCCTTGCCGACGACCATGTTGTTCATGTTGCTCCACTGGACGCTGTAGTTGCCGCCCGCGCCCAGCGTCATGCTGACGTTCCCGCTGTCCTTCCAGTACGAGTAGAAGAACCCGTTGTGGGTGCCGGTCCCGTTGGAGTTGATGGTCTGGTTCGGGTCGGCGTTGGCTACGCCGGCCAGGGTGAGCGAGGCCGCGGCCAGGACAGCGGCGGTGACTCCGCTGATCACCAGCCTGATCCGATTTCTCACGCGCGTGATCCTTTCTCGTCCGGGCAGCCCGAGGACGAGGCTGCGAGGGCGCGATGAAGTTCATCGATGGACCAGTATTGGGACGGCCGCCCAAAACTGTCAACAACTTCCGGAAGTATCGGAATGCCATTGAGCTGGCCGCATCGACATCCTTCCGAACGAATAGGGCCATCAGGACGAGCGATAGATCCCTGAAAGTTTCGGGCTCGGAATTGCTCCATCAAATCGATGGATTTATATTGACAGCGCCCGCAAACCACGCTTAATTTAAGCGTTACATCGAGGACTCTGGATCTGTCCCCAGGGCGGTGGCCCCCACCACCGCTCCAGATCCCCTCGCCATACGTTCGGAAGGATGCGTATGTCCCCCACGCATCGACCCCATCGCGCCCTCACGATGTCCGCCGCGCTGCTCCTGGCCGTCGGCACCGCCTCGGTCCTGACCGCCGCGCCGGCCGACGCCGCGCCCGGCAGCACGGCCTGGCAGAGCGGCCGGTTCGTCGTCGACACCCCCGATCTCGTCCGCCGGTCCGACATCGTGCTCGGCCGTCCCAACTCCGCCCCGGCCCAATTCGTGCCGCTCGGCAACGGCGGCCTCGGCGCCGCGGTCTGGGCGGCCGGCGGGTTCACCGCTCAGCTCAACCGGGCCGACACGATGCCCGACCGCAAGTCGCCCGGCCAGCTGGTCGTCCCCGGGCTCGCCCGGCTGACCACCGCGACCGACTTCAAGGGCTACCTCGATCTGTACGACGGGATGCTGCACGAGTCGGGCGGCGGGATGACACTCACCGCGTACCTTCGGTCTGACAAGGCCGAGTTGGTCGTCGACGTGACCGGCGCCGACCCGAACACCGCCCAGACCGCGCAGGTCAAGCTCTGGAGCGGGCGGAACCCGGCGGCCGCCTCCTCCGGGCCGGTGGCCGCGCTGGCCGAGACCTGGGTCGACAACAACGGCGCCGGTGCGTCCGGGCAGACGTTCGGCTCGCTGGCCGCGGTGACCGCCGGCGGCCGGGGCGTGACCGGCTCGGCGCCGAACTCGACCACCGCCCAGGTGAGCTTCCAGCCCAACACCGACGGCTCGTTCCGGGTGATCGCGGCCGCGCCGGCGTGGACCGGCGGTAACGCCGTCTCCGCCGCGACCTCGCTGCTGGGCGGGGACGCGACGGCCGCGCAGTCCAGCGTCACCGCGGCCCATCTGGCGTTCTGGCACAACTACTGGGGCTCGGCCGGCCTGATCAAGGTCTCGTCGAGCGACGGCACCGGCGACTACATCGAGAACCTGCGGACGCTCTACCTCTACGACGCCGCGGCCGAGAGCGGCAGCGGTGGGCTGCCCGGATCGCAGGCCGGGGTGGCCGACCTGTTCAACTTCTCCCAGGACCACCAGGACTGGTTCCCGGCCGGCTACTGGTTCTGGAACCTCCGCATGCAGGTGCAGGCCAACCTCTCGGCGGGCGAGTTCGCGCTCAACAACCCGGTCTATCAGCTCTACACCGGCAACCTGGGCAACATCACCACCTGGACGAGCCAGAAGATGCCGGGTCATCAGGGCGTCTGTGTGCCCGAGACGATGCGGTTCAACGGCAACGGCACCTACAACGGGGGCACCGACAACGACTCCTGCGACTCGACGATCGCGCCGACGTACAACTCGCAGACCATCACCAGCGGCGCCGAGATCGGACTCTGGATCTGGCAGCAGTACCTGATGACCGACAACTCCGCGTTCCTGTCGGCGAACTACCCGGTCATCCGCGACTCGGCGAGGTTCCTGCTCTCCTACGCGACGACCGGCTCGGACGGCCTCCTGCACACCAAGGCCAACGCGCACGAGACACAGTGGAGTGTCACCGATCCGGTCACCGACATCCTGGCCATGCAGTCCCTCTTCCCGGTCGCGGTCAAGGCGGCCCAGGCGCTCGGCGTGGACGGCGACCTGGTCGGCCAGCTCAACGCGGCGATCCCGAAGATTCCGCCGCTGCCCCGCACCGACACGGCGACCCGGACGCAGAACCTCACCGCCTCGGCCGACGCGGCCGGCAACGACATGATCGGGTGGTCGACCCAGCCCACGGCCGAGTTCCACAACAGCGAGAACCTCGGGCTCGAGGCGGTGTTCCCGTACAACGTGATCGGCGACAACAGCTCGATGCTGGCCCTGGCCCGGCGGACGTTCACCAGCCGGCCGTACGTCAACGCGGCCGACTGGTCGTTCGATCCGCTCGACGCCGCGCGGCTCGGATTGGCCGGTGACGTGAAGTCGACGCTGGTCAACGCGACCACGGCGTATCAGGCGTACCCGTCCGGCCTGGCCAGCTTCACCCGGACGCAGGCCCAGGAGCCGTACGTCGAGCAGGCCGGTGTGCTGGCCGCGACGGTGGGCGAGGCCCTGGTGCAGGACTACGACGGCCTGCTCCGGATCGCGCCCGCCTGGCCAAGTGACTGGACCGGCGAGGGCACGGTGGCGATCCAGCACAACTCGCGCGTCTCCGTCCAGGTCTCCGGCGGCACCGTCGGCACGGTCGCGATCGCCGCCGGCGCCTCCGGGTCGATCACGATGCGCAGCCCGTGGCCGGGGCAGAGCGTCACCGTGGTCAACGGCGGCGGAAGCACCGTGGTGGGCGCGCAGAGCAACGCGACCTTCTCGATTCCGGTGCAGTCCGGGCAGTCGTATCTCGTCGAGCGGACGAGTGCGCCGACGACCGCGCTGCCGTTCGCCGCGGTCACCGGCAGTCCGGCGTCGACCGCCCGGCATCTGGGCACGGTCAGCATCGGCCTCGACACCGGCTCCGGCGGGACGACGCAGGCGATCAGCCTGCGCTCGCACGCCAACAGCGATTACGTGACCGCCGACAACGCGGGCGCTTCGCCGCTGATCGCCAACCGCACCGCGATCGGGCCCTGGGAGACCTTCGACCTGGTCGACCAGGGCAACGGCAACGTGGCCCTGCGATCGCACGCCAACAACGACTACGTGACCGCCGACAACGCCGGCGCCGCACCGCTGATCGCCAACCGCACCGCGGTCGGAGGCTGGGAGACGTTCCAGCTCATCCACAACGGCGACGGTTCGGTCAGCTTCAAGGCCCAGGCCAACGGCGACTACGTGACCGCCGACAACGCGGGCGCTTCCCCGCTGATCGCGAACCGTACGGCGATCGGCCCGTGGGAAGAGTTCGACCTCATCAACGACTGAGAAGTGGTGTCTACTATGCGACTTTCACGCCGTACTGTCCTCAAATCGGCGGCCGCGGCCGGCGCCGCTGCCTTGACCCCCGCGGCTTTCGCGGAAAAGGCCAGCGCGCCCGGCGACGTGGTCGGCAAGATCACGGTGGGCTATCAGGGGTGGTTCGCCTGCGTCGGGGACGGTGCCCCGATCAACGCCTGGTGGCACTGGGCCCAGGACTGGGGCCGGACGCCGTCCGCGAGCAACAACAGCACCCTGCGCGCGTGGCCGGACATGCGCGACTACCCGAAGGGCTACAAGACCGCCTACGCCAACCTCGGCAACGGGCAGCCGGCCACCCTGTTCTCGTCCTACGACCAGACGACGGTGAGCCTGCACTTCCAGTGGATGCAGCAGAACAACATCGACACCGCCGCGCTGCAGCGCTTCAACCCCAACGGCTCCGAGGGCCCGACCCGCGACGCCGTCGCCGGCCGGGTCCGCACGGCGGCCGAGGCGACCGGCCGCAAGTTCTACATCATGTACGACGTGGGCGGCTGGACGAACATGCAGTCGGAGATCAAGGCCGACTGGACGAGCAAGATGTCCGCGCACGCCGCGTCGGGCGCCTACGCGCGGCAGAACGGCAAGCCGGTGGTCGGCATCTGGGGCTTCGGCTTCAACGACAACAACCACCCGTGGGACGCCGCCACCTGCCTCGACGTCATCAACTGGTTCAAGAGCCAGGGCTGCTACGTCATGGGCGGGGTGCCGCGCGAGTGGCGTACCGGAACCGGCGGTTCGCGGGCCGGATACTCCGACGTCTACCACGCGCTGAACATGCTCTCGCCGTGGATGGTCGGCGCCATCGGCAACGCCGGCGACTCGGACAACGCGTACACCAATCTGACCGTGCCCGATCTGGCCGACTGCAACGCACACGGCGTCGACTACCAGCCCTGCGTGCTGCCCGGTGACGTGTCGGGGCGGCAGCGGGTGCACGGCGACTTCATGTGGCGGCAGTTCTACAACGTCATCCGGGCCGGGTCGCCGGCGATCTACGTCTCGATGTTCGACGAGTTCAACGAGGGCAACCAGATCGTCAAGACGGCCGAGTCGCAGGCCTTCATGCCCACCGACTCGGGGCTGCTGGCGCTGGACGAGGACGGCACCGCCTGCTCCTCCGACTACTACCTGCGGCTGACCGGCGACGGCGGCCGGATGCTCAAGAAACAGCTCGCGCTGACCGCCACCCGGCCCACCCAACCGGTGGTCGGCGGCGGCAACCCGCCGCCGACGGCGACGGTCATCAGCCTGCGGGCGAGGGCCAACAACATGTACGTGTGTGCCGACAACGCCGGCGCCGCCCCGCTGATCGCCAACCGCACCGCGGTCGGGCCGTGGGAGACGTTCGACGTGCTGGACGCGGGCGGCGGCAACATTGCGCTGCGCTCGCACGCCAACAGCCAGATCGTGTGCGCCGACAACGCGGGGGCGTCCGCGCTGATCGCCAACCGCACGGCGGTCGGAGGCTGGGAGACCTTCCAACTCGTCCACAACTCGGACGGAACGGTGAGCCTGAAGTCGCTGGCCAACAACAACTACGTCACCGCCGGCACGGCGGCCCTGATCGCGAACAGCACGACGATCGGCACCGCGCAGCGGTTCGACCTCGTCAATGACTGAGCCGATTGCGCTGAGGGTGGCCGCCGACGCGGCGGCCACCCCGCTGGACCACTACTGGAGCCGGGTCGTCGGGGCCGGCCGCGCCAACGAGGGCTTGCGCGCCGACTGGCAACGGCAGCTGGCCGAGGCGCGCGCCGCGTGCGGGTTCGAATACGTACGCTTCCACGGCCTGTTCCACGACGACATGTTCGTTTACGCCGAGCGCGACGACGGCACCCCGGTCTACAACTTCCAGTACGTCGACGCGCTGTTCGACGCGCTGCTCGAGCTGGGTGTGCGGCCGTTCGTGGAGTTCGGTTTCAGCCCGCGCGCCCTCGCCCGCGAGACCGACACCGTGTTCTGGTGGGGCGCCCACGGCGCGCCACCGGCCGATCCGGGCCGGTGGGCCGAGCTCGTCGGCCGGGTGGTCACCCACTGGATCGGCCGCTACGGCCCCGACGAGGTACGCCGGTGGTACTTCGAGGTGTGGAACGAGGCCAACCTGTGGGGCTTCTGGCACGGCACCCGCAGCGAGTACTTCGAGCTCTACCGGGTGACCGCGCAGGCGGTGAAGGCCGTCGACCAGCGGCTGCGCGTCGGCGGGCCGGCCACCTCCAACTTCGTGCCGGACGCCCGGTTCGACGGCGAGACCGAGAACGTGGACGTCCGGCTGGTGGCCGACGACCGGGACATCGACACGCTGGACTGGCATCCGGTCTGGGTGGACGCGTTCCTCGACTTCTGCGAACGGGAGGGGCTCCCGGTCGACTTCGTCTCCACCCACCCGTACCCCACCGACTGGGCGCTGGACGAGCACGGCCAGGGGCAGAGGCTCACCCGGAGCGTCGACGCCACCCCGGCCGACCTGGCTCAACTGCGCCGGCTCGTGGCCGCGAGCCCGTTCCCGGAGGCCGAGATCCATCTGACCGAGTGGAGTTCCTCGTCGTCTCCGCGCGACCACGCCCACGACACGCTGCCGGCCGCGACCTACGTGGTGCGGTCGGTGCTGCACGCCCTGGACACCGTGGACTCCCTGTCCTACTGGACCTTCACCGACGTGTTCGAGGAGGGCGGGGCCGGCGACGAGATGTTCCACGGCGGGTTCGGCATGCTGACGCTGCCCGGCGTGCCCAAGCCCACCTTCCACGCGTACCGGATGTTGAACGCCCTCGGTGACCGCCTGCTGGCCCGGACCGACGGCGCGGTCGTGACCCGCGAGGAGGCCACCGGCCGGATCGCCGCCCTGGCCTACCACTATCCGGCCGAGGAGCCGCGTTCGGTGCCGGCCTCGTTCGACGACCGCGACCTCGCCCGCGCCACCCAGGCCAAGGGGCTTCCCCGGCGTCTCGACCTGGCGGTCTCCGGGCTGCGCCCGGGCGCCCGCTTCGAAGTGGAGGTGCTCGACGGGGAGCACGGCGACGCGATCGGCGCCTGGCACCGGCTGGGTGAGCCGGCCACGCCGACCCGGGAGCTGACCGCCGTGCTGAACCGGATTGCCCGGGCCACCGCCGTCGAGCCCGCGGTCGCCGGGCCGGACGGTGTGGTGCGGGTGGACCGGACCGTTTCCCCTTGGTCCCTCGTGATGTTGCGGCAACTCGATTGAAACGCGAGGTCGGGTAGGCTAATTCAACTCGATGGAGCTTGGGGAGGACGACGAACGTAGTGGACAAGCGGCCGGCGACCAGACGTGGCACCAACCTTCCCCGGATGGGCGACTTCAACGAGTCGGTGGTGCTCGACGCCATCCGCCGGGTGCCCGAGGGGCTGAGCCGGGTCGAGCTGAGCGCGCTGACCGGCCTCTCCGCGCAGACCGTGTCCAACATCTGCCGTCGCCTGCTCAACGAGGGTCTGGCCCGGGAGGGCGGCACCACCAGTTCGGGCGCCGGCAAACCGCGCCGGTTGCTCCAGGTCAACGCCGAGGCGCGCTACGCGGTCGGTGTGCACCTGGATCCGGCGGTGGTCACCCTGGTCGTGCTCGATCTGCTCGGCAAGGTCGTGGCCCGCGCGCAGCAGCCCACCCCGGAGGCGGCCGAGCCCGACCCCACGCTGGCCGGGATGAGCGAGTCGATCAACCAGCTGATCGCCGACTCGGGGGTGCCCTCCGACCGCATCCTCGGCCTGGGCATCGCCGCGCCGGGGCCGGTCGACGTGGAGTCCGGGCTGGTCATCGCTCCACCCCAGCTGGCCGACTGGGGCCGGGTGCCGCTGCGCGACTATCTGGCCGGGGCGACCAAGCTGCCGGTGCTGCTCGACAAGGACGTGATCGCCGCGGCGGTGGCCGAGCGGTGGACGGGCGTGGCGGCCGACACCGGCAACTTCCTGTTCTTCTATCTGGGCACCGGTTCCGGCATGGGCCTGGTCGTCGACGACGTGGTGCTGCGCGGCTTCTCGGGCAACGCCGGCGAGGTCGGCGGGGTCTACGCGGCGTGCACGACCAGCGCGCTGGTGGGCGAGGCGATCGAGGAGGGCGTGCTGGGCGCCGAGTTCAAGCCGGCCGGCCCGCGCGACGCCGAGCAGAGCCTGCGCGAACTGTGCCGGCGGGCGGCGGCCGGCAACGTGACGGCCGGCGAGATCATCGACCGCTGGGCGGTGCGGGTCGGGCGTGGGGTGGTCGCCGCGGCGACGCTGGTCGACTCCGAGATGATCGTCTTCGGCGGGCCGATCTGGCCGCAGCTCGCCGAGCGGTTCCTGCCGGTGGTGCGGGGCATTGTGGAGAGCTCGCCGTTCGTCAAGAAGATCCACCCGACCGCGGTCACCACCACCGGGCTCGGCGTCGACGTGGGCGCGATCGGCGCCGCCTGCCTGGTGCTGGACCAGATGCTGGCGGTGCAGCCGCAGTCCCTGCTGCTCGGCTGAGGTCGCCGCGCGGCCGGCGCGTCCTGATCTGGCGCCGGAATGCCGATTCTTTTCGGCGAGATTCCCCGGTTTTTGCGTTGTTCACGTTCTTGACACAGTACATCGATTCGATTTAGGTTCGGGCGCAACGATGCTCGTCGATGTCACTCCCAATGTGGAGGTTCGGCTTCCGTGATGAGACTTCTGAAGCGCACGTGGCGGCCGTCGTTGGCCGTCCTCGCCACCTTGCTCCTGACCACCACGGCCGCGTGCGGCGGCGGTGACGACAAGAACTCCTCCGGCGCCAAGTCGCTGGTGATCTGGACCTTCAAGCAGTCGCACGTGAAGGCGCTGCAGCAGGTCGCGTCCGGCTTCACCCAGCAGACCGGCATCTCGGTCACCGTGCAGGCGTACACGCCCGACGACGCGTACATCACCAAGGTGCAGGCCGCGGCGAAGACCGGCAACCTGCCGGATCTGATGGAGGTGCACACCAACGGCGACGACCTCACCTTCGGCGCCGCCGGGCTGCTCACCGACCTGGCCAAGGACGTCGACCCCGGGTGGCTCGGCGGCTATCGCCCCGAGGTGCGCACCGACGGCAGCGTCACCCAGCAGTACTACCAGCAGTCGCTGGCCGCCGACGCCAAGACCAAGGGCATCAAGCTGGGCCAGCGGTTCAGCGTGCCGCTGACCATCGGCACGTTCGGCATCGTCTACGCCAACAAGCAGCGGCTCACCGCGGCCGGCATCACCACGGCGCCGGCCACGTGGGAGGACTTCGTGGCCGACCTGGCCAAGGTGAAGGCGAAGGACCCGGGCAACGGCGGCGTCAGCCTCGGGCTCAAGTCGCCGTCGACCGGGCTGGAGTGGTTCCTGCAGCCGATGGCGTACGGGCTGCTCGGCGCCGAGAAGTTCCACGCGCTGTGGGGCAAGGACGCCGGCACCAACTTCTCCTCCCCCACCGGCACCCAGGTGCTCCAGACGTACGGCCAGGTGACGCCGTACTGGATGCCGGGCACGCAGACCCTGGACATCGACGGGGCCGACCTCGCCTTCGCCCAGGGCAGGTCCACCTTCGACATCGGCGGCACGTTCACGCTGGCGTTCCTGGCCCAGAACGGGTTCGACCCCGGCAACGTGCTCGCCTTCCCGGTTCCCGCGCCGGCCAACGGCGCGGTCAAGAATCTCAGCCTCTCACCGTTCACCCTGACCGGGCTGTCCGTGTCGGCCACCACCAAGAACCGGGACGGCGCCGTCCAGCTCCTGAAATACCTGGCCGGGCACGATGCCTCGGCCGACTTCGCCAAGACCGCGCTCGACATTCCGCCGACCGACCTCGGATCCGACCCGAAGACCGCGGTCGGACCGGTGCTCGGCTCGATGATCGCGGCGTTCGGCTCCGGGCCGTCGGCCTACAACCCGGGCGACACCAGCTACCGGCCGAACGCCTACGACTCCGGTGACGTCGGTGCGGTGCTGATGAACTACACGCCGCTGAAGACGAAGTCCGCCCCGGAGACCGGCACCGCCCTCACCAAGCTGATCGACTCGTACTGGACCAAGCAGTGACAGCGGTGTCCACCGTGGTCGAGGGCCCGCCCGCGCAGGTGCCGGCCCCCGGCCGGCGCCGCCGCTACCGCCGGTCCGAGGTCATGTGGGGCGCCGCCTTCGTCGCGCCGGCCCTGGTGCTGTTCGCGGTGATGGGCGTCTACACCATCGCGTACGGGCTCGGGCTGAGCTTCGCGACCTGGAACGGGTTCACCCCGCACTGGGACTGGGTCGGCCTTCGCAACTACGCCGATCTTCTGTGGCGGGACCCGGTCTACGCGCCCGCGGTGCACGCGGCGGCGCTGAACACGTTCTGGGTGTTGCTGGCGGTTCCCGTGCTGACCGTGCTGGTGAGCCTGCCGCTGGCGCTGCTGCTCAACTCGGTGCGCCGGCTGCGGGCGGCGTTGCGCTCGGTGTACTTCCTGCCGTACGTGACCAACGGCATCGCGGTGTACTTCGCGTGGCAGTACATGCTGGAGCCGGACGGCGCGATCAACCTGCTGCTGCGCTCGCTCGGCCTCGGCAGCCTCCAGCAACCGCAGGGCTTCCTCGGCAACCCGGACACCGCACTGCCCACCCTGATCGTCGTCAGCGTGTGGACGGCGGTGCCGGTGTCGATGATGCTCTATCTCGCCGGTCTCCAGGCGGTCGATCCCACACTGATCGAGGCGGCACAGATCGACGGTGCCGGCCGTCTCCGCATCGCGCGCAGCGTCCTGTGGCCGCTGCTGCGCCCGATCACGGCGATCGTCGTGCTGCTCAACGTGCGCGACTCGTTGCAGGGCTTCCAGACGTTTCTGATCATGACCAACGGGGGCCCGGGCGACCACACCAACGTCCTCGGCCTCGAGGTCTACCGGCTGGCGTTCCTGAAGCTGCTCGCGCCGACCCTCGGGCTGGCCAGCGCGCTCGGCTGGCTGCTCTTCCTCGCCGCGGTGGTGCTGGCCGCGGTGAACGTACGGGTGCTGCGGAGGATCGCATGACCATGCGATCCGCGGTGGTCCGGGCCGTCGTCGGCCTGCTGCTTCTGCTGTACGCGGCGATCAGCCTCTACCCCTTCCTGTGGATGGTGTCGGCCGCGTTCAAGGATCAGCGCGAGGTGGTCGCCGGCGGCCATCTCATCCCGCACCGCCCGACCCTGCACACCATCGTCCAGACCTGGAACGAGCTGCACTTCTTCGACTACTTCGTGAACAGCCTCAAGGTGACCGGGCTGACCGTGGTGCTGGTCCTGATCGTCTACTCGATGGCCGGCTATGCCTTCGCGGTGCTGCGCTTTCCCGGCCGCCGGCTGCTGTACCGGTTGTTCCTCGCCCTGCTCTTCGTGCCCGCCGTGACGGTGCTGCTGCCGCTGGTCCTGCTGGAGAACAAGCTCGGCCTGCTGGGCAGCCACTGGGGTCTGATCCTGCCGTTCGTCAACGGCTCGGCCCCGCTGTCCATCCTGATGCTGACCAACGCCTTCGAGAGCGTCCCGGTGGAGTTGCGCGAGGCGGCCCTGATGGACGGCAGCGGCGAGGCCCGCATCTTCACCCGGATCTATCTGCCGCTGTCCCGGCCGGTGCTGGTCACCATCACGTTGCTGACCGCGATCCCGACCTGGAACGAATACCTGCTGACCCGGGTGTCGCTGAACGATCCGCAGACGTTCACGCTGCCCATCGCGTTGCAGAATCTGCAGTCCAGCGCGGTGCTGCACTACAACGTGCTGATGGCCGGCGCGCTGACCGTGGTCGTACCGGTCGTCGTGCTGTTCCTCGCCGCCCAGCGCTACTTCGTGAACGGCCTGATGGGAGCGGTCAAGGCATGAGAATCCTCGCCTTTTTGATGAGCGCCGCTCTGGTGCTACCCGTCGGGCCGGCCGCCCAGACGGCCGCACGGGCGGCCGGCCCCGAGATGTACCCGCGCGGGGTCGGCGCCGACCTGGGGCCCACGCCGACCACTCTGGGCGTCGACGTCCGGGCCGGCGACGACGCGGCCGGGCTGCGCACCGGCACGCTCGACGGCCGCGGCTACTGGCAGACCCAGGTCGCCGCGGGCACGAGCTATCTCGCCGTCACGCCGGCCGCCGACTACGTGGCCGGCGTCAGCGGCCGGCCCACGGTCGTCATGGTCACCTACTACGACCGTGGCACCGGCCACCTGACCCTGGGCACCGCGGGCGGAACCACGTCGACGGTCGCGGACCTCGGCGGCAGCGATACCTGGCGGTCGGCCGCGGTCGATCTCGCGCCGGGCGTTCTCGGCGAGCTGCACCTCGCCGGAGACGCCGGTGACGTGACCATCGGCCAGGTGCGCATCACCGTCCCCGGGCCGCGAGCCGACCTCGGCCCGGCCGTGCGGGACACCGGCTTGAGCCCCCGCGCCGGCGACGACCCGAGCGGACTCGTCACGGGAACCGCCGACGGCCGCGGATACTGGCAGACCAGCGGACCCGGCACGGGCTTCGTCTACGTCGACGTGTCCGACGCGTACGCCTACGACACCACCGACATCGTGCTGGTCAGCGTGGACTACTTCGACGCCGGCGACGGCCGGTTGTTCCTGCACTACGACTCCCCCGGCGACGAGCTGATCGACAAGTTCAAGCCGTCCGGGGCACTGTCCTATGGCGACACGCAGACCTGGAAGACCACGGACTTCGTGCTCGATGACGCCATCTTGACCAACCGCAGCAACGGGGCCGACTTCCGGCTCACCCACGAGGGCTCGGCGACCGAACTGCGGGTCGCCGCGATCCAGGTCACCGTCATCCCCCGCGTCCTGGACGTCAAGGCCGGACTGCGCGACCTGGTCGCCACCGCGGGCCTGGCGAAATACGCCGCCCGGGAGGGTGTCCGTGACGGGCAGCACCCGCGTGGCTCGATCGCGGCGTTCGGGGCCGACATCGCGGCGGCCCAGGCGGTGCTGGACGACGGCACGGCCACCGAGGCCGAGGTGCGGGCGGCCCTGACCGCGCTCTATCGGGCCGACCAGGCGTTCCTCGCGTCCGCGGTGGACACCGACCTCGCCCGGAACGCGGTGCTGACCGCGAGCAGCGGGGCCGCCGGTCTGCCCTGGACCAGTGGCAACGGGGGCCGGGGCGAGTGGCTGCGGGCCGATCTGGGATCGGCCCGGCCGGTCAACGAGGTGCTGGTGCGCTGGGGCGCCGGCTACTCACCCGATTACACGGTCGAGGTGTCCCGGGACGGGCAGGCCTACCGGGCGGTTGGCCACTCCGGCGCGACCGGCGCCTCCTCCCGCACCCGGTTCGCGACCACGACGGCACGCTACGTGCGTCTCACGCTGACCGGGTACGCGCCCGGCCGCACCAGCTTCGACGTGACCGGGTTCGAGATCCGGCACCAGCGCGACGTCCAGCCGAGGCCCGAACTCGTGCGGACGAAGTATCCGACCGCCGACGCGGTGATCGCCGACTTCCGCGTCGGCCCGCACGGCGCCGGAGACTCCACCGCCGCCATCCAGAGCGCGCTGTGGGACTGCTACGACGCGGGCGGCGGCACGGTCTGGCTGCCCGGCGGCACGTACCGGGTGACCGCCACCATCGAGGTCCCGGCGTTCTGCACCCTGCGCGGCGACCGCCGCGACCCGGATCAGGGACACGGCGACTACGGCACGGTCATCGTCGCCGACCTTCCTTCCGGCGACGACGGGCCGGTGCTGTTCCGGATCGGTGGCAGCGCCGGAGTCGAGGGCGTGACCACGTGGTACCCGAAGCAGAACGCGGCCGCGCCGGTGCCGTACAACTACACCTTCGAGATCACCGGCAGCGCCTGGGCGAGCGACGAGAACTACATGATGGCCACCGTCGCGGACGTCACCATGCTCAACTCGTACCGCGGGATCGGCATCAGCACCATGCGCGACGAGCGGGGCCGCCCGCCGGGGGTCGGGCAGACCCACGAGTCGGCGACCGTCCGCGACGTGCGCGGGACCGTGCTGCTGGCCGGCGCGGTGGCGTACAACGGGGCGGACGTCGGCACCTGGGACGACATCAGGTTCAGCAACGCCTACTGGACGCGGGCGCCGGCCCCGTACCACCCGCCGGCCCGCTCCACCGTGGACGCCTGGACCCGGGCCCACGGCACCGGCTTCGTGCTCGGTGACCTCGAGTGGGACCAGTTCTCCGGGTTGTCCGCGGCCGACTTCCAGGTCGGCATCCACGTGGTGGCCGGGCAGCGGGCCGACTTCACCGGCATATTCACCGGCACCCGGATCAGCCGCACCGGCACCGCGCTGCTGGTCGACCAGATCGACAGCCGGTGGGGCATGGCGATGGCGGGCGGCGAGTTGGACGGCGCGGTGACCAACAACGCGGCCGGCTACGTGAAGCTCGCCGGCACCGAGGTGACGGGCCCGGTCAGCGGGATCGTCGAGCAAACCGACGGCCCGGCCCCGGTCGCCGGCCCGGCCCCGGTGTCGACCCGGCCCGCGCGCGGCGTGCTCTACGACGGCTCGGCCGTCCCGCACGGCAACGGCTTCGTCCCGGCGCGGGACGCGACCCCGGCGATCCAGCGTCTGCTGGACCGGGCCGGGCGGGACGGCGGCGGCCTGGTCTATCTGCCGGCCGGCTGGTACCGGCTCGCCGGGCGGCTCGCGGTGCCGGCCGGTGTCGAGTTGCGCGGCGCCTCGCCGGTGCCCAACCGGGACGAGGACGGCCGCAGTGGCGGCACCGTGCTGATGGCCTACGCCGGCCGGAACACCACCGGCCCGGACACCATCACTCTGAAGGACCGGTCCGGGCTCAGCGGGTTGCGGGTGTTCTACCCCGAGAACAACCCGGCCGCCGCGGGCGGCCTGGTTCCCTATCCGTACGCCGTCCGCGGCCAGGGCTCCGGCCTCTACATCGTGAACGTCGGCCTGCCGAACGCGTGGAACGGCATCGACGTGAGCGACGCCAACCGGTTCCTGGTCCGCAAGGTGGACGGCACCTTCGTCCAGCACGGCATCCGCGCGGGCGGCGACGGTGGCCTGATCGACGGCGTGCTCAGCAACGGCAACACGTACGTCCGGACCGGCTTCTACCCGCCCGACTGGGTGCGCGGCGAAAACCTGTTCCCGCAGGTGATCGACGGCTACACCCGGGTGTCGGCCGACCTGGTCACGGTCGAGGGCGGCCACGTGTCGCTGCACGACGTGTTCGGCTACGGCCAGCACAACGGGTTGGTGGTCAACGGCGGCGAGGCGTACGCGGTCAACCTGGGCACCGACAACCTGGGCGGCGACGGCTACACCGTGAAGGTGGCCGCCGGCCGCGCCGATGTGGTGAACCTGATGCGTTACAACGGAAGCACCAGCATCGGCGCGGCTCAGTTGACGAATGTCATGGTCATCCCGTGACGGTGTTCAGTCGAGAACCTCGGTCACGGTCCCCGCTGCGACCGTGCGGTTCCCCTCCCGTACGGCAAAACCGAGACCCTCCTCGAGGGCGACCGGCTTGCCCAGGGTGACCGTCACCGCGTCCAGGGTGTCGCCCGGCATGACCAGGTCGATGTCGCCCAGGTCGAGGCCGCCCGACACGTCGGTGGTGTGGAAGTAGAACTGCGGCCGGTAGTTCTTCTCGAACGGCGTGTGCCGGCCACCCTCCTCCTTCGTCAGCGCATACATCCGGGCGACGAACCGCGTGTGCGGCCGCACGCTGCCCGGCAGCGCCACCACCTGACCGCGCTCGACCTGCTCGCGCTTGATCCCCCGGAGCAGGATCGCGGCGTTGTCTCCCGCCTCGGCCCGCTCGAGCGACTTCCCGAACGTCTCCAGCCCGGTCGCCACCGAGGTCAGCGTCTCGCCGAGGCCCACGACCTCGACCGCGTCGCCGACCCGCAGAGTGCCGCGCTCGACCTTGCCGGTCACGACGGTGCCGCGCCCGCTGATCGACAGCACGTTCTCGATCGGCATCAGGAACGGCACGCCCAGCTCCCTTTCCGGCACGGGAATGTACGCGTCGACCGCGTCCAGCAGGTCCACGATGGACCGCACCCATCGCGGGTCGCCGGACAGGGCCTTCAGCGCGCTGACCCGCACCACGGGCACCTCGTCGCCGGGGAACCCGTACTCGCTCAGCAGCTCCCGGACCTCGAGCTCGACCAGGTCGAGCAGCTCCGGGTCGTCGACCGCGTCGCTCTTGTTCAGCGCGACCACCAGGTGCGGCACGCCGACCCGCTGGGCGAGCAGCACGTGCTCGCGGGTCTGCGGCATCGAGCCGTCCTGGGCGCTCACGACGAGAATCGCCCCGTCGACCTGCGCCGCGCCCGTGATCATGTTCTTCACGTAGTCGGCGTGCCCGGGCATGTCGACGTGGGCGTAGTGGCGCTGCGGGGTCTCGTACTCGACGTGCGCGATCGTGATCGTGATGCCGCGGGCGGCCTCCTCCGGCGCCCGGTCGATGCCCTCGAACGCGACGTACCGGTTGGTTGCCGGGTCGCGGTCGGCGAGGACCTTCGTGATGGCGGCGGTGAGGGTGGTCTTCCCGTGGTCGACGTGCCCCATCGTGCCGATGTTGACGTGCGGCTTGGTGCGGACGAACTGGCTCTTGGCCATGATCTCTCTCGATCCTCACTGGGTGTAAGGGCATTGCCGGTGCGCGGGCCGTTGCCAGGCGGACCGCGCCAGAACCGCGCGTGGAGCAGCCACCCTTCCCCCGGGTTCTGCTGCTCGTGGGGAAGGGTCAGCTTCGCGTATCTGCTTTTGCGCACGCGGGAGCCACCGCAAAGGGCAGCTGCAGACCGAGCGCGAACATGACCAGCACGATAGTGATCAACGCTTCCGGGGTCGACCGAATTTCAGGCCCGCCGGATGTCGGCCAGCGGCGCCATCGCGATCCGCGGACGTTTCGCCGGGTCGAGCCAGTGCAGGATGCCGACCAGGTGGGCCCGGCTGACCGACACGCAGCCGGCGGTCGACCCACGCCCGTTGACGTGCAGAAAGATCGCCGACCCGCGCCCGATGCCGGACGGTCGTGACGTCACGTACTCACGGTGGGTCTTGTCCCAGCTGACCGTGGCCGGCGCCGGCCGGTTGAAGTCGATCACGACGGCGAACTGGTATTGGACCGGATAGGAGGAGAGGCGTTCCGACTGCCCCGTGCGCCAGGTGCGGCCGCTCACGGCCGCCGGTTCCCAGAGGTTGTACGTACGGGGATCGCGCCGGTCCCCCACCCAGTAGTCGTTCTTCCCGACCCGGCGGTACGGCAGTTTCGCCCCCGGGTCGGCCGCGAGCCCGAACGCGTCGGTGAGCGTGAACGTCCCGGCCGGAGTCGTCCCCGTCTCCTGCACCCTCGCGGCCGCCCACACCCACCCGCCGTACCCGATCCGGGCCGCCATCGGCGGCACCACCTCGCGCCACCCCGGCTTTTCCCGCTGATAGGCGTGCAAGGTGGCGTAGGTCCCCCCGGTCCCCACGACAACCAGCAACTGTTGCGCAGTCCCGACGTGTGTGAGGCGCGTGGGAAACCAGGGCGGCACCGAGGCATCGGCGGGCGCGCCCGTCAACAGCGCCGCAAGCAGGCCGACCAGAACGCCGAGGCGTCGCACCTTCCCACGCTAACCCGCACATGTGGACACCCGGCGAAGGATCGTCAGACCGGGCAGGCCGCCTTGCCGGCCGCGTCGCGCTGGCGTTGAATGCACCGGCCGCCGAGGTCGCGGCCGATGATGCCGAGGACGCACCGCACTGAACGCAGTCGCATTGCCGCCCACCGAACTGCCGTGACCACCCGCCGCGCGTCCGGGTGGGCGGGTCCCGGGGATAGTGGTGATCATGCCGACGACCCTTACCATCGCCCGGCGGCGGACGGCG
The DNA here is from genome assembly GCF_040682075.1 of Actinoplanes sp. NPDC051411. Classification (NCBI taxonomy): domain Bacteria; kingdom Bacillati; phylum Actinomycetota; class Actinomycetes; order Micromonosporales; family Micromonosporaceae; genus Actinoplanes; species Actinoplanes sp. NPDC051411. Next base: position 50,953 of record NZ_JBFBAD010000065.1, read on the forward strand.
CTTCTGCTGCTGTTCTTCGTGCCCGGGCTCGAGCTCGCCTCCTGGGTGAGCCGCACCCCGGCGGTCCGCGACCTGCTGCACGCGTCGACCGCCGAGATGGGCCTGGTGCTGTTCGGGCTCTCGGCCGGGTCGATGACCGGGGTGCTGATCTCGGGGGCGCTGATCACCCGCTTCGGCACCCGGCGGGTGATCACCGTGGGCGTCGGTTCGGTGCTGGCCGGGCTGCCGCTGGTCGGGATCGGGGCCTGGTTCGCGCAGAGCGTGCTCGTGGCGGCCGGGCTGCTGCTGATCGGGCTCGGCGTGGGCGGCAGCGAGGTCGCGATCAACATCGAGGGCGCCGACGTCGAGCGGATCACCGGCCGGGCGGTGCTGCCGACGCTGCACGGCTTCTACAGTCTCGGCACCGTGCTCGGCGCCGCCCTCGGGCTGCTGCTCGCGGCGGCCGGGTTTCCCGTGGTGTGGCACATGATCGGGATCGCCGCGGTCAGCGTTCCGGCGGCGGTCGTGGCCGTGCGCTGGATGGGTCCCGGCATCGACCGGGATCCCTCGCCCGTCGACGGCGCGGCGAAGGGCCGCCGGGTCTGGCGCGACTCCCGGCTGCTGCTGCTCGGGGTCGTGATTCTCGCGCTGGCCCTCGCCGAGGGTTCGGCCAACGACTGGCTGCCCCTGATCATGGTCGACGGGCACGGCCTGGCCCCGGCGCTCGGCTCGGCGGTCTATCTCGGGTTCGTCGCCGCGATGGCCGCCGGGCGGTTCGCCGGCGGCTGGTTCCTCGCCCGGTTCGGCCGGGCCGCGATTCTCGGCGGCAGCGCGGTCGTCGGCGGGGCCGGGCTGGCCGTGGTCGTCGCCGCCGACAACAACCTGGTCGCCGGGGCCGCCGTCGTGCTCTGGGGCCTCGGTGCCGCCCTCGGCTTTCCGGTCGCCCTCTCCGCGGCCGCCGACTCGGGGCCGGGCTCGACTGCCCGCGTCTCACTGGTCGCCTCGATCGGCTATGTCGCCTTCCTCGCCGGGCCGCCCGCGCTCGGGCTTCTCGGCAACCACTACGGGCTGCGCGGCGCGATGGTCCTCGTCCTGGCGTTCCTCGCCGTCGCGGCGGCCGTCACCCCCGCCCTGCGGGCCGGCCGGGAACTCTCGTCTACCACGTGAAGGCCCGGCCCCGGGCGGTGCTCGTGACCGTGCGGCCCTCCCGGACGTAGCGGTAGGCCATCACGACGGAGTACTGGTGGCCGCGGGGCGGCGACGCCGAACCGGGGCCGCAGTTGGCGGTGGCGGCCTCGTTGCCGCCGAACGACAGGCTGTCGCACGTCTTCGGGCCGGCCACCGTGTGACCCGAGCCGGTGTCCTGCAGCGAGATCGAGATGCTGCCGGTCGCGCCGCCTGGTGCGGTCAGCGAGGCCTGGTAGCGGATGTCGCGGCCGAGCATCTGGCACGGCCGGGGCGCGAGCGGGGTTTTGCTGCCCAGGTCGAAGGCGAAGCCCTGGCTGCACTGCCACGGGCCGTACGGCTGGGCCTCGGGCCGGGCCGGCCGGGCGGCGGCGCGGCGGGCGGCGGGGTGCGTGGCGCGTACGGAAGACGAGGGTGACCGCTCCGCCTGGAGTGACCCCACCGTGCCGTCGGCGTGGGCCCGCGACGCCGCCGGCCCTGGGCTCGCCGCCGTGCGCGGCGTCGCGTGATGGGAGACCTTGGCCGCCGGAGTGGTCTGCGCATGCGGGCTCGCCAGGCCGTCGCGGCCGGTGTCGCCGTGGCCGAAGTTCCAGGCCGTGGTCGCGACCGCCGAGGCGAGCATGGCCAGCGCGATCACCGCCATGGTCGCGCCGGGCCGGGCCCACCGCCAGCGCGGGGCCTGGTTGCGGGGCTGTTTCGGCTCGCGCGGGGCGGGGACGACCGAGATCGCCGGGTTCGGCGACGCGTCGGGGAGCGCCGATTTCGACAACGACCCGGAGACCGGCGGGTTCGGCTCGATCCGCGGCCCGGCCGGCGCCGGAAGGGCGGGCCAGTCGCCGGTCTCCTGGGCGAGGTCGGAGAGGTCGGCGACCAGTTCGGCGGCGCTCGGCCGCAGGCGCGGTTTGAGCGCCATACAGGCCATGATCGCGTCCCAGTACCCCTCGGGGATGCCGGGCGGGCGGGCCGGTTTGCCCTCCATGTGCCGGCGCATCAGGTCGGGGATCGAGTCGCTGTCGTACGGCGGGCGCCCGGTGACCATCTCGTAGAGCAGCACGCCGAGCGCGTAGACATCGGTCGCGGGCGAGGTCGACGGGCTGTGGAACGCCTCCGGCGACATGTAGTGGGGTGTGCCCACGACCGCGTTGGGCGTGGTCATGCTCGGCGTGTTGAGGATGCGCGCGACGCCGAAGTCGGTCAGCCGGGTCTCCAGCCGGCCCGACTCGGCCTGCAGCAGGATGTTGTCCGGCTTGAGGTCGCGGTGCACCACGCCGAGCTCGTGCGCCTCGGCGAGGGCGGCCGCGACCTGCGCGGCGAGCCGGGCCGCCTCGCCCGCCGGCACGGTGTGGTGCCGGCGCAGGTGGTCGCGCAGGCTGCCGCCGCTGACCAGGTCCATCACCAGGCCCAGGGTCTCGCCGACGCTGAACAGGTCGCGCACCCGCACCACGTTGCGGTGCCGCAGCATGAGCAGGATGGTGCGCTCCTGCACGAAGCGGGTCACCAGCTTGGGCTGCCGGAGCAGGCTCTCGTGCAGCAGCTTGATCGCGACCGGGTGCCCGGTCGAAAGATCAGTACCTCGCCAGACCGTACCGGTGGCTCCCTGGCCGATCGGTCGTTGAAGGATGTACGAGCTGCCGACGTGCCGCCCACTGAGATCCAGGGTCGATGCACCGCCGGATTCCGCGCGGGCGTTGGTGCTCGTGCGATCCTTGGTCACTCGGATTCCCTCCAGTGTCAGCAATGCACCGGAATACTGCTGTTTGTCCGGATAGGATGGCAAGCTTTAGCGCCCGAGTTCGCACCTTCGGTAGGAGTCCCCGAATTCGCGTCACCTCAGCCGCCCCGGTCTCGTTCGACGCGACAGAAACACCGGTTGCATTCCTGGCGAACCGGCCCCGCGCCCCCCACCGGGCACGGAATAGTGACGACATGGGTGTCATGGCTTACCCCCTCCGGTACGCGCTCGCCGACCTGGCCCTGGCCCTCAGCCGGGCCGCCGATGACGCCGCCGAGGTGCGCTCGACCGCGGCCCGGGCGGCCGCCGACATGATCGGGGACGGCGCCGGCGTGCAGATACTGCGCGACGACGGCCGCTACGAGGCGATCACCTACCACCACATCGACGACGAGCGGTCGGCCACGCTCGGCCGGGTGCTCGACCACGCCGGCCGGCTGCCCGACGACGACTTCTCGACCACGCTGGCGGCCAGCCGGCGCCCGATCGTGCTGGCCGGCGACGGAGCCTCACCCGTCGGCGACGGCGAGCACCCGGTCCACGCCGCCGTGCTCTGCCCGGTGATCGTCGACAACACCTACGCCGGCTACCTGGTGCTGACCCGGGAGACGCCGGGCGCCTTCTACTCCACCGCCGAGGTCGAACTGGCCCGCGACATCGCCGGCGAGCTGGCCCTGGCCATCTCGAGCGCCCAGGCGATGGAACGCCTGCGGGCGAGCGAGGAACGCTACCGCCGGGTGCTCGAGACGATCCCCGAGGGAGTCCTCCAGCTCGACCGGGACGGCGTCGCGACGTACGCCAACGAGCCGATCGGCGTCGTCCTCGGCCTCCCCCGGGCCCAGCTGGTCGGGGTCTCGCTGCGCGGCTTCCTCGACGACCAGGGACAGAAGGAGCTCGCCCGGCGGCTCAACGAGTGCCAGGCCGGCCGCTCGACGGTCGGCGCGACCCGGCTCATGCGGGCCGACGGCTCCCGGCGCAGCGTGCGGATGAGCATGATGCCGCTGATGGACGACCACGGCCGGTTCAACGGCGTGGTCTGCATGATCACCGACACCACCGACCACATCGACGCCCGCGGCCTCAAGCGCCAGCTCGACCACCTGCGCCGGCTCGACAGCCTGGGCCAGCTGATCGGCGGCATCTCGCACGACTTCAACAACCTGCTCACCGTCGTCGCCGGCTCGGCCGACATGATCCTCACGACGACCCCCGAGAACGAACAGCATCATCAGCTGGCCAGAGACATCATGGAGGCCGTCTCGACCGGGCGGACCCTCACGCACCAGCTGCTGGCCTTCGGCCGCAGCGACGGCAACCGGCCGGAGATCATCCCGATTCCCGACCTACTCACCGACGTCCAATCGCTGTTTTCCCGTACGCTCGGCGAGCACATCGGCCTCGACCTGGCGTTCGGAGCCGACGTGTGGCCGGTTCGGGCCGAGCGCGGGCCTCTGGAGCAGGCGCTGGTCAACGTGGCGGCGAACGCCCGCGACGCGATGCTGCACGGCGGCATGGTGCGGGTGGCGGCGACCAACGAGGTGCACGAGGCCGGCGCGCCACCCCAGGGGGCACCGGCCGGCCGGGTCGTCCACCTGGTCATCACCGACACCGGCAGCGGCATGAGCGACGAGGTGCGGCAGCGGGCGCTCGAACCGTTCTTCACCACTCGCCCGACCGCGGCCGGGCTCGGCCTGGCCACCACGGCCGGCATCGTGCAGGGCATCGGCGGCCACATCGAGCTGGAGTCACAGCCCCGGATCGGCACGACCGTGCACCTCTATCTCCCGGCGGCCGAGGAACGCACGGCGGCGGCCGGCGAGCGGCAGGGCGCCCCCGCGGTGATCGGCCGGGTCCTGATCGTCGAGGACCAGCCCGAGGTCGCCCAGCTGGTGCAGCGGCTGATCGAGCCGGCCGGTTACGTGATCACGGTGGCGACCGACGCGCTGACGGCGGTCACCCAGGTGGCGGCCGGGGCGCATCCGGACCTGCTGATCACCGACGTGGTGATGCCGACGATGACCGGGCCGGAGCTGGCGTCGGCGCTGCGTACGCACCACCCGGATCTGCCGGTGCTCTACATGTCGGGCTACACGGCGGCGTCGCTCGGGCCGCAGCTGACGCTCGACGAGAACAGCATGCTGATCGAGAAGCCGTTCACCCGGTCCACTCTGCTGGGCGCGATCCGTACGCTGTGCGGGCCGCAGCCGCCGCGTACATGAAAGAGGCGTGAGCGAACCGCTCACGCCTCTCTCATCATCTTTTCCCGCGTGTCAGGCCATGCGGCGTACGACGTAGTTGCTGCCGTAGATCTTGTGCTTGCCGACGCGGGCTCCCGTGTGCGGGGAGTCGTACATGTAGCCGTTGCCGGCGTAGATCGCGGCGTGGTAGCCGTACGAGCCCGAGCGGAAGACGATCAGGTCGCCGACCTTCTTGCTGCCCTTGCTGACGGCCTTGCCGTAGTGCTGCTGCGAGTTCGCCTTGTGCGGCAGCTTCTTGCCCACTGCCTTCTTGTAGACGTACATGGTGAATCCGGAGCAGTCGAAGCGCTTGGGCCCGGCCGCGGCGAACTTGTAGAGCGCGCCCGTGTGCTTCTTGGCCTCCGCGAGGACCTTGGCCCCCTTGTTGACCTGCACCTTCACGTAGAGCCGCTTGGCGTAGCCGGCGTTGAGGCCGCTGTTGCCGTAGAACTCGGTGCGGAAGTAGCCGTTGACCCCGGGCTTGGCGTAGAGCGTGGCGTAGCCGTTCTTGCCGATCGGCGTGGACGACCAGTTGTTCCACTTGCCGTTCCGGTACGCCTGGACGCGTACGCGGCCCGACGTGACGACCTTGCCGGTCTTGGGGTTGATGACCTTGGTGGTCAGCCGAACTCGGGAGCCCAGGGAGACGGTCGAGGTGTTGACCGAGTCGATGACCTTGGGCGTGACCTTGGCGACCGCGGCCTGAGTGACGACGGGGGTGGCGGCGTTCGCCGCCGTCGTCGTCATCAGCTGGCCCGCGCAGAGGCAGAGACCAAGGGACAGCGCGGCGGTGCCGGTGCCGACGGACAGCCGTCGAGGCCGGCTCAGGGTGTGCTGAGGCACGGTAAGGGAATCCCTCCGGCACGCCTGCGAGGTTAGCTGTCGGGTTCGGGCGGGAAGGTGTGCCCGGTCGCGTTGCCGCGACTTCACCCCGAGGTTGCTCCGTTGCCCGCCACCGGAGCGGGTGGCGCGGAGCGGACCGGCTGTCTCTCTCGAGAAGCTGTGGGTCCCCCGTCCCTGCCCCCGTATGCCTTTGTGGTCGTGCGTGCAAAGGTCGCGTCGTCCGACCCGGGGCAGGGCTCGGCGTGAGCCTGGGCGGCGCGACCGGCGAGCGGATGCCCACCGGCGGAAACCTTCCTATCCGAATTTTTTGATGATCGTCGGGCGCCATTTGGTGACTTTCCGTAATCGTTGATCGAGGCGTTGTCCAATTTGCCATCGACCGGGAACATTTGCCGCGACATTCCGTAGGTGCCCGACTACTTCTTGTTGAGAATTCGGCGTGAACCAGAACACACAATTACTCCATACAGGATTGTCTATTCGAGTCGAAAATCCCTCTACCGGCGGAAACACGGTCACCCGTTCGGCGAAGGTCGATTCCGTACCCCATCCGCCCCGCCGACAACTCGACGTAACCTCTGATTCCGGTACCCTCGCTGGCGTGACGGACCAGAAATTGCCCCTGCGCGCCAAGGTCGCGACCTCGGTGTCGAAGACCGCGGCGGCGCTCTCCCGGGCCGCGGGCCGCGGCGACGGCTCGGTCATCGGCGGCTGGATCGGTCTCAAGATCGATCCGGAACTGTTGACGCACCTGGCCACCGGGCGGGCGATCGCGCTGGTGTCCGGCACCAACGGCAAGACCACGACGACCCGGCTGACCGCCGCCGCGATGGAGGTGCTCGGCCCGGTCGCGACGAACTCGTTCGGCGCCAACATGCCGACCGGGCACACCTCGGCCCTGGCCAAGGCCGGCTCGACGCCGTTCGCGGTGCTCGAGGTCGACGAGCACTACCTGGCCCGGGTGATCGAGGAGACCAACCCGCGGGTGGTGGCCCTGCTCAACCTCTCCCGCGACCAGCTCGACCGGGCCAAGGAGGTGGCGATGATGGCGCAGATGTGGAAGACCGCGCTCGCCGCCCACCAGGACGTCAAGGTCGTGGCCAACGCCGACGACCCGATGGTGGTCTGGGCGGCCAGCGGCAGCCCCTACGTGGTGTGGTTCAGTGCCGGCCAGCGCTGGCACGACGACTCCTTCGTCTGCCCGCAGAGCGGCCACCCGATCGAGCGCCACCAGGGAGACTGGTGGTGCACCGGCTGCCCGCTGCGCCGTCCTCGCGCCCACTGGCAGGTCGAGGAGGAGGGTGTCGTCGACCCGCGCGGCGACTGGCACCTGGTCAAGCTCCAGCTGCCCGGCACGGTCAACATCGGCAACGCGGCGACCGCGCTGGCCGTCGTGGCCGAGTTCGGCGTCCACCCGCTCAAGGCGTTGCCTTACCTCGCGACCGTCACCTCGATCGCCGGGCGGTACGCCCAGGTCGACCGTGAGGGGCGCAACATCCGGCTGCTCCTGGCGAAAAACCCGGCCAGCTGGCTCGAGGCGTTCGACATGGCCGAGATCGCGCCCACCCTGCTCTCGATCAACGCCCGCGACCCCGACGGACTCGACACGTCGTGGCTCTACGACGTCGACTTCGCGCCGCTGCGCAACCGTCCGGTGCTGATCACCGGCGACCGCGCGTACGACCTCGCGGTGCGGCTCGAGGTCAACGGTGTGCCCTTCCGGCACGTGACCAGTTTCGACCAGGCGCTGCAGGGTGTCCCGCCCGGGCGCCTCGAGGTGATCGCCAACTACACGGCGTTCCAGGACATCCGATCGGAGTTGGACCGTGTCAACTGAGTCCCTGCGGATCGTGTGGATCTACCCCGATCTGCTCTCGACCTACGGTGACCGGGGCAACATGCTCATCCTCGCCCGAAGGGCCCAGATGCGGGGCATTCCGGTCGAGGCGTACGAGATCCGGTCGGACCAGCCCATGCCGTCGAGCGCCGACATCTACCTGATCGGCGGCGGTGAGGACGGCCCGCAGGCCCTCGCCTCCCAGCGGCTGATCGCCGACGGCGGCCTGCACCGGGCGGTCAACCAGGGCGCGGCGGTCCTCGCGATCTGTGCCGGTTATCAGCTGTTCGGCCATTCTTTCTTCGCCAAAGGCGCCAAATGTCCGGGGCTCGGTCTGCTCGACCTCTACTCCGACCGGGGCGAGACCCGCGCGGTCGGCGAACTGCGGGGCGACATCGACCCGCGGCTCGGGCTGCCCGCGCTCACCGGCTTCGAAAACCACGGCGGCCGCACCCACCTGGGGCCGGGCGTCTCCCCGCTGGCCCGGGTCACCGCCGGCATCGGCAACGACAACCAGACCGAAGGCGCATGGCACGGCAAGATCCTGGGCACCTATTCCCACGGGCCGGCGCTCGCCCGCAACCCAGCTATAGCCGATCTGCTACTGCGCTGGGCGATCGGCGCGGATAGCCTTGCTCCCGTTGACGACACATGGGCCGACCGGCTCCGCGGGGAACGCCTCGCCGCGGCGAGCGCCTGACAAGCAGAGACCATGACCGACAATGAGTTAGGGCGGTAAGCCTGCATGACGGACACCCTGATCGCGCCTTCGCTTCCCTCGACCGCCCCCGCTTCGGTGGGCTCGCCGATGGGATGGAAGCGCCGGCTGATCCGGTTCGCCGTTCTCGGTGTCGTGGTCGGTGGCCTCGCGTTCGCGGCGGCCGTGCTGCCACTCCGCGAGATCGGTGACGCCGTCATGATGCTGGGCCGCACCGGCGCCGCGGTCGCCATCGCGGTGGTCGGCGGCCTGCTGCTGTCGGTCATGGTCCCCCGCACCGCCATCACGATCGCCTGCGGCGCCCTGCTCGGCGCGGCAACCGGCGCGGCGGCCGCCCTGGCCGCCGCCGTGATCGCCGCGATCGCCACCTACTACGCCGGCCGGTGGGCCGGGCGCGGCGCGCTCAAGGCCAAGTCGGGCAGCAAACTCGCCCGCCTCGACGGCTGGCTCGACCGCCGCGGCCTCTCGGCGGTGCTCCTGGTGCGCCTGCTGCCCCTCGCACCGTACGGCCTGGTCGGCTACGCCTACGGCACGACCAGCGTGTGCCGCAAGCGCTACCTGCTCGGCACCACACTCGCGGCGATCCCGTCGGCCATCTCGTACGCGGTGATCGGCGCCGCGGTCACCAAGCCCCACGAGATGAACCCGCTGACCCTGGCCCCGGCCCTCGTCGGCTTCGCCCTCACCACGGCGATCGTCTGGCGCTGGAAGCGGTCGGCCCGCCGCCCGGCCGCCCCCGTCGCCGCCTGATCCTCTACGGCTTCCCTACGGCCGGATCCGTAGCATGACCGGGTCGTGGGCCGGGTCGCTGGGCACGAAGCTGGCCCGGGCGTAACGGACCCACTCGTTGCCCAGCCAGTCGATGCCGGTGGCCAGCTCGCTCCGGTCGGTGCCGGCCGGCAGCGTCGGCAGGGCGACCTCCCGGAGCGTCTTTCCCGTGCTCACATCCATGATCAGCACACGTTGCGACCAGTCCTTGACGGTTCGGTAGGTCACCAGCACGGCGGCCTTCCGGTTGTCCGGCGAGAGCGCGAAATAGGCGTCGGTGCAGTTGCTGACGACCGGCCGGAGAACGCCGACCCGCTCCCCCGTGCCGGCATCCTCGATGTCGGCGGAACAGGTCGGGCCGCCCACCGCCGGCCAGCTGAGGATCCGGGACGCGGTGGCCTGCATCCCGTAGTACGGCAGAGCGAAGCCCTTCTGGCCGACCGCCGGCCTCAGCACGGTCCACCGGCCGCTGCGGATGTCGTAGCGGTTGAGGACGACGTGAGGGGCCTTCATGTCCTGGAACGCCCACCAGAACAGGGTGGTCGCGTTGCCGGTCATCGGCATCAGGCGCTGCGCGAACTCGCCGGTGCTCTCCCAGACCTTGGCCGCGACCCGGTGCGACGCCACAGCGCGGCCGGTGGGGTCGAGCACCACGACCGCCCGGTCGTAGAGGCCGCTGACGTCGGACGCCGGAGCGCTGCCGACGGCGGCGAGGCCACCGCCCTGGATCGGGGCCGGCCCCATGGACGCGCCAAGGGGGAGCCCGAACCCCCGGGGCGGGTCACCGGCCGGAACCACCACGTTCCGGCCACCGACGGTTCGCAGTTGTCCCGCGACGTCGCCTTTCGCTCCGGGGACCTCGGCGGCGGAGCCGTAGTCGGTGATCTTCGGCGGCTGGGGCCGGTCCGCCCAGAGCCCGATCGGTTGCCCGCCGACCAGCCCGCCGTCGGCGACCTCGGGCACCAGCCGGGCGTGGACGAACGGATAGGACGCGCCGAGCGCGAGCACGACGCCGGCGGCGACCGCGCGTACGGCCCGCGCCCGGCGCCGGATCCTCCGGGCCCGGGTGTAGACCTCGGCGCGGTCGAAGGGCCGGGCCGGAGCGTTGGCGGCCCCCGTACGCACCGCGTCCTCGAGTTCCGGCGGCAGAGGGATCTCGGTGGTCATCGGTTCTCCTTGCTCAGGTCGCGGCGCAGCGCGGTCATCGCGCGGGACAACCGGCTGCGCACGGTCCCCTCGGCGACGTGCAGGACGGCGGCGGTCTCGGCGGTCGACAGGCCGAAGAGCACCCGGCAGACGACGACGGCCCGGGCGTCGACGCCGAGCCGGGCCAGGGCGGCCACCGCCTCGGTGCCGTCGGGTTCGGGTGGATGCACGACCGGCAGGCCGTGGCCGGTCTCGGGCAGGATCCGCTCCCGCCGCAGCTTGCGGCGCCACGAGGTGGCCCAGTTGAGCCCGACCCGGAAGACCCAGCCGCCGGGATTGTCGGTCGTCGCCACCTGCCGCCAGCGAATGAAGGCCCGGGCCATCGCCTCGTCGGTCGCCTCGCGGGCCAGGTGCGAGTCGCCGAGAGTGACCGCCAGGGCGCGGTAGACCCGGTCGGCCGAGGCGGCGTAGAAGCCCTCGAAGGAGTCCGCCGCCACGCCCTCGGTGCCCGGGCCGGCGGCGGTTTCAGTTCTCATGCCGGATACACGCGCGAGCGGCCCGGTTCGCTCCCGACCCTTTGTCAGCGGGGTTTGATCTGGCCGCCGAACTGGGCGATGCGGCCCTGCTCGTCGAAGGTGATCTCGATGGTGGAGCCGTCGGGGTGGCGGGCCGACATCCGGCCGCCGCTCTCGTCGAGGGTCCAGCCCTGCTGGGTCAGGAAGGACCCGGCCACCGTGCGGTGCGGCAGCGGCCATGTCTGAATCACCTGGCTGAGCACGGTGATCACGCGCTCCGGGGCGACCGGCGTCTCGGGCACACCCTCGAGGTGGAAGAACAGGGCGCCGCCTTCGTAGGGGCCGCGGTAGTAGGGCCGGCCGGTCAGTCCGGACGCGACCAGGGCCAGCTTGGCGCCGTCGGCCCGTTCGAGCGGGAAACTGCGCTCGGTCAACTCCGCGACTCCGGCCTGCTCGCCGTAGTCACGCAGCCAGCCGCCCAGGTGCAGCAGCGCCGGCGGCAGGTTGCTCTCCGCGTTGGCCCACGCCCACAGCCACGTGCTGTCGCGGTGGCTCTCGGTGCCGAGCAGCTGGATCGCGAAACGTAGATCATCGCCGAAGGTGGCGTATCCGGCGGACAGGTCGACCGACCAGTTCCGCTCCCCGATCAGGTCGGCGAGCGCCACCTGCCGGGCCATCGCACTGGCTACGTGCTGGGCAAACAGATCATCGAACGACACCCGACGCAGTCTGCCACGGTTGATCAACCGTGGCAGACTGCCCGGCGGCTCAGACGACG